>CAMKNF010000018.1 GCA_946414115.1 uncultured Ruminococcus sp.
GATACTTGATGGTGACTGGAGTTCAGACGTGTGCTCTTCCGATCTCTCGGGAGAAATTATATAAGTTGTATTTGCCATTTCCCACATAAAGTAGAGATTGTCGTTATCCCAAGCGGCATAAAGTGCATATGCGTCCCAAGGCTGTTCGTGCATTGCAGAAGGCATATATACTCTCGGGTCATCATTTGCAACACCCTGTGCAATAATCATTGAGCTGTCCCAGTCGCTTACATCGCCGTCAACAGTAATTGTTTTATTCTTACCAAGCTGTAAATCGGGATTTGTTGCATAATAACCTGCTTCAGCCTCCGTTGTGTGACCGTCGGATTTTGAAGAGAAAGTAGTCTTGGTCTTTGTAAAGCTCTTTTTAAATGTATAGGTCTGTTCGGTTTCAACGCCGTCTGAACCTGTAGCATAAAGAGTAAGGGTTACAACTGAATTACCGATTTTACCTTCTCCGATGGTGATAACTTCGTTGTTTGAAAATGCAGTCTTTTCAGAGCCATCAATTGAATAGTAGCCTTTTGCTGCGTTTTTAAGACCGAGTTTTACCTGCATGCTGTCAGATGAGAAACCTGTGCCGGATGCAGTATAACAGAATCCGTAACCGTGATCATCAGGCTTGCCGTAAACAACCCAGTTTAAATCAGCTGTCAAAAGCTTGCATTCACCTGTCTTAAGAGAAAGTCCTGCACCTGTGGGGTACTGCTCCTTTCCCTCACCCTTTTCAAGTCCGTTTGTAAAAATAATGTTTTCAGACTTGTAGGTAGACGGGAAACTCTTTGTATAAAGACCGTCATCAGTCTTTTCCATAAGTTCTCCGGGCCATTCAGCGTTGTTTTTGGTGCCGTAAGCGTATACATAGACTTTTTCCCAGTTGTATTTGGAATTGTCAAAATACACGCTTGAACCTGTTGTTGTAGCGGCAGAGGCTGAAAAAGCAGTAACTGCAAATGCTGTAATAACCATAGCCGCAACAAGCAGCAGGCTTGTGATTTTGCGATGTCTTTTCATAGTAGTTCTCCTTATTTATGTATTTTTAGACAAGAAAATTATAGCACAATCAGCATTATTGAACAATATAATATTATTATTTCGTGTGTTCATACAAATAATTGATTTCTGATTTATATAATATTAACATAGAATAAATATTAGTGCACAAAAATTAAAGACGTTTTTTGTCAAAAAAGAGCAGGCAAAAACCTGCTCTTTTTAAAATGAAAATTTATTTTTCTGAAATAGTTAAATTTGCCTTATAATCGCCGTATGCCCAACAGCTCTTGGCACCATTTATTTTAAATGTCACCGGCATCTGAACTGAACCGGTTATTCCCTTTGAATTTGAAGTGTCTATAACTGCCGTTATATCAGAAGATGTAAGACTGTCAATCTCATTCTTTGGACCGACAATAGTAACTGAAATACTCTTTTGAGTTACTTCCGCCTTATATTCTTTTGAAAGACCGTCAACAGAAAGCTTTTCAACAGTAAATGACTTAGATGACAATCCGCTCAAATCAAGCGTTACCTTTGCCGAAGTGGAATTGCTTAAGTTCTTGCAGTCAGTTGGAATATCAATACCAAGCGACGGGAATGTCTTTTTCTCTGCTTTCATGGTTGAGAAATCAATTGCTTCGAGATTAACAGAAGTAGTTTCATTAAGTACTTCTGCCGGTCCGGCAAGAAGAATTGTTGAAGGCTCAATAGAAATCATATCATCGGTAATCTCAAGCCCATCGGGAATATTTACAAACGTAGGCTTAACTTCTACTGTCTTTTCGGGCAAAACGGTTACAGTAGCTTTAACTGTTTTTACATCCATAGTAAAAAGTTCAGTAGAAAGTTTATTGTTATTTTTGTCATACAAAACAAGCTCTGCGTCAGTTTCAACAGACTCAGTAAGCGTTCCATTAATTTCTGCAACGGCATACACTTTGTCGATCTTTGAAATTTCAGTCTGAGGTCCCGAAATTACAACTGCTTTTGATGAAAGAGAAGTAACGCCGTAATAGCCGTCAGCTACCTTATACACAATATGATTGTCCTGTATTTGATATGTGCTTTCACGAAAATAATCAACAACAACCCTGATTGATGAGGGTACTACTGCAGAAGTAATCTGGAAGTTTGCCGAAGGATTGGTTTTTGATGCTGAAACCGCCAAATCATAGGTGTTTGGCGAATTAATTGTATTTGCCGCAGCAGTTACGGTAACGTCAGATTCATTTACAGCGCCAAGTACAGCCCTATTGCCCGTAACGGTAACAGAAGCAGTCTGCTCGCTGCCGGAAAAAATCTGTAAACCGTTATCACGTGCTTCATCGGTAAGTTCAATCTGGATTGGAATATTGCTTAATGTAACATTTGTATCATTAGTAGCGCCGAGACCTGAATATAACCAGATTGAAAAAGAAATCAATATTGCAAGAACAAAAATAAATTTGTTGTTTTGCATCAGCTTATTAAGGGAGAATTTGTTTTTTTTCAACTATGAAACCTCCCCTTTTTCTTTTCTTTATTTTTCTCGTCATCATCAAGATAATCTTCAAGTAAAAACTCTTCAAGCTTATCAATGAGAGAATCTCTTGTAAAGTCACGGAGCAGAACACCGTTTACAGCCAAGGATATAACGCCCGTTTCCTCACTGACAACAAGAACAACAGCATCACTCTGTTCACTTATACCGAGAGCCGCTCTGTGCCTTGTACCAAGGTTAATGTCGACATTCTTATTATCAGTCAAGGGAAGTATGCAGCCTGCCGCATAGAGCTTTCCGTCACGAATTATACTTGCACCGTCATGCAAAGGCGCTTTATTGAAAAATATATTTCCGAAAAGCGCAACAGAAGTTTCTGCATCAATTATAGTGCCTGTAGACGCAATGTCAGAAAGCATAATTTCACGTTCGAAAACGAGTAAAGCTCCTGTTCTTGAGCGTGAAAACAAAAGAGAGGTATCAGCTGCGTCAACTATCGACTTTTTAACAGCTTTTTTCCACTCGTCGCTTTTTCTGTGTTTGGAAAAAATCTTGATATATTTTTTATATGTATTATTTCTTCCCATCTGCTCGAGGAGCTTTCGCAATTCGGGCTGGAAAATAATAACAATAATTACAACTGACGCTTCAAAGAATGTCTGAAGAAGCGATGACAGCATTGTAAGTCCACACAACGAAGATATAAAGTAAAGAACCAGCAACAGTAAAATTCCTTTTAAAAGCTGTACGGCTCTTGTTTCTCTGATTAACTTAAAAAGTCCGAAAATTAAAACCGCAATCGCAAGAATATCAACAATATCTCTAATCTGAATTGTTCTGAAAATCGAAAAAATGCTGTTGATTATTTCCATTGCGTTTCCTCCTCTCAAGACTTTGTCGCACAAAACAGGCGTTTTAAATTTGATTCACAAGAAATAAAACGCCTTTATCTTTGTACGTTGTAATATTATTTTAACACATATTAAATATCAATTGCAACCTTTTTTAATTCTTTTTTGAATTTATTTATTGTTCTTATTGATGAAATAAAATAATCTACCTGTTCATAATTTGAAAATACTGATAAAACTGCCCTTACCGTTCCGCTGTTTTGCGTACCGAAAAATTCGTGCGCAAGAGGCGCGCAATGAAGTCCTGCCCTTACTGCAATATTGAAACGTTTATTAAGTATTTCAGACGTTTCTTCACTGTCAAGTCCTTCTATATTAAATGAAATCACAGGTACGCATCTGTGGGTTTCGGGTGAATCAGTGTATAGTACAACTCCGGGTATATTCTTTAATTTATGATATAGACGGACTGCAAGCTCGGACTCATAGCTTTCAATATTGCGTTCTGTTCTGTTCATAACAAATTTTATACCCTCGTTAAGTCCTGCGATTCCGGGAAGATTCGGCGTACCGCTTTCATATCTGTCGGGCAGTATTGCAGGCTGTTTTCTTTCAGAAGAAAAACTGCCTGTACCGCCCTGAATCAGGCTTTCGGGCAAGGTTTCAGAATTTATTACAAGTATACCAGTTCCCATTGGTCCGTAAAGTCCTTTATGTCCTGCTGTGCAGAGAAAATCTATACAACTGTCTTTCAGCGAAATCGGCACTACACCGGCAGTCTGTGCAGCGTCAACGCAAAACAAAACTCCGTGTATTCTGCACAATGCCGCTATTCTTTCTACAGGAAGTCTTACACCGAAAACATTTGAGGCGTGAGTGCAAACTACAAGCTTTGTATTTGGTCTTATGGCGTTTCTGAAATTATTTATGGTTTCTTCATCGTTGGGCGAATAATCGGCTATTGAGTACTCTACTCCATTCTCTTTTAAACTTTCAAGCGGACGTAAAACTGCGTTATGCTCAAGAGAGGAAATGACGGCATGGTCGCCCTCTTTCAGCAAACCCTTTATTACATAATTCAGAGCAGCGGTGCAATTATAAGTGAATATTATTTTTTCGGGAGAATCTGCATTAAACAGTTCTGCCGCATTTTTACGGCATTCATACATAATTTCTGACGCTTTAAGTGACATATTATGACCGCTTCGTCCCGGATTTGCCCCGTAATATCGCAGTGTTTTGTCAACAGCATTGACTACTGCTCGTGGTTTTGGAAAGGTTGTGGCTCCGTTATCAAAGTAAATCATTCTGCATCAACGGCAGCCGTTCCTATATAGGCTATACCGTTCCTTGAAAGAATTTCAACCGCTTTTGAGAAATCGCTTTTTACTAAAAGACTGTATCCGCAGGATCTGTTTTTTAGATTCATCGGAGTTCTTATAAGCCTGCTGAATACATTATTAAATCCTAAAATATCTCTTGCTCTCATTGCAAGTGTTACCGAGTTAAACATTATTAAGTTATTTTCCATTATTTTCACCTTTGGTATATGCATAATATATTATGCTTTTTATTATATACTATGAAAAATAACATAAGAGTGGTACAAAAAAGCGGCACAAAACCGTGCCGCCAAGTTAATCCGGCACCGCATAAGCGGCTTATACATTAACCCATTTTGTCGCTTAAAAGATTTCCCATATTGTACATTCCCGCCTTTTGAGAAGCGAGGAAAGCGGCGGCATTTACTGCGCCTACGGCAAAAACTTCTTTTGACTGTGCCTGATGTGATACGGTGATTACCTCGTCGTGACCGGCAAAAATAACCTCGTGTTCCCCGACGATTGTGCCGCCTCTTACCGAATGAATACCGATTTCATTCTTTGAACGCTTCTTTCTGTAGGAATGTCTGTCATAAACATACTGCGGTTCTTCGTTAAGAACTTCAGAGATTCCGTCAGCTATCATTAGTGCTGTGCCACTTGGAGCGTCAACTTTTAAATTGTGATGTTTTTCTACAATTTCAATATCAAAGCTGTTGCCGAGTACCTTTGCAGCTTCTTTGGTAAGCTCTATAAGAAGATTTATGCCAAGCGACATATTTCCCGAATAAAATACTGCAATTTTTTCAGAGGCTGACTTAATTTTTTCAACCTGCTCCACTGAATAACCTGTAGTACATATTACGCAGGGCACTGAATTTTCAACAGCATAATCAAGCATATCATCAAGAACAGCAGGATTTGAAAAGTCTATAATTGCATCGGGTTTTTCTTTAATCTCGCTGAAATTCCTGAAAACAGGAAAATCATAATTGCTCTCTCCGAAAGCATCTACTCCGAAAAAAGTAGTTGTTTCGGGATTCTGTGCTACTGCGTCTGCTACAAAATGTCCCATTTTGCCGTTACATCCGACAATTCCTATATTTACCATTTTTACTTCCCCTTTAAGTAAAGCAATACCGCACAAAAAGCGTGCGGTATTACAAGTTTAGAAATTCAATAATCAATTAACATTAACGTGCTTGCCGAGTAAATCATACTTTGCAAGACAATCCTTGAGGTCGTGATAACCTGATACGCTCATAGGAACAAGCGGTAATCTGCACTCGCCTGCATCATATCCGAAAAGATTCATTGCAGTCTTAATCGGAATCGGGTTAACGTCGCTGAACAATACGTTCATAAGCTCAAGATAGTGGAAATGAAGCTTCTGTGCCTCTGCAAAGTTATTTTCAAGGCAGAGCTGACAGATTTTGTGCATCTCGGCAGGACAAATGTTTGCAAAAACAGAAATTACGCCGAGTGCTCCGAGTGACATAAACGGAACAGTCTGGTCATCGTTACCTGAATAGATGTCAAGCTTATCACCGCAAAGCGAACGGATTAATGCAACCTGTGAAATGTTGCCGCTTGCTTCCTTTGCCGCAACAATTCTATCGTGCTTGCAAAGCTCCTGATAAGTCTTGGGTTGAATATTACAGCCTGTTCTTGACGGAACATTATAAAGAATAATCGGCAAATCAACAGAATCTGCAATTACGTTAAAGTGCTTGATAAGACCTGTCTGTGAAGTTTTATTGTAGTAGGGAGTTACACACAGAAGTGCGTCTGCTCCCGTCTTCTGTGCTGACTTTGAAAGCATAACTGCCGTTGAAGTGTCGTTGCTTCCTGTACCTGCAATAACGGGGATTCTTCCGTTAATCTTTTCGGCTACAAAGGAAAGCACCTCGCAATGCTCCTTTTCAGAAAGAGTAGCCGCTTCACCCGTAGTACCGCAGGCAATGATAGCGTCAGTACCGTTTTCAACATGAAATTCAAGAAGCTGTCCGAGAACATCGTAATTTACGCTTCCGTCTGAATTCATAGGCGTAATGATAGCAACGCCTGAACCGGTGAAAATGTGGTTAGCCATAGTTTACCTCCATAATTAGTCCATGTAGCCTTCTGCACAGAGAAGCTCGGCAAGAAGAACCGCACCGCCTGCCGCACCTCTTAATGTGTTGTGTGACATACATACAAATTTATAATCGTACTGTGTATCTTCTCTGAGTCTGCCTACTGAAACAGCCATACCGTTTTCAAGATTTCTCTCCGACTTAATCTGAGGGCGGTCAGGCTCAGTGAAGTAATGTAAAAACTGTTTGGGCGCACTGGGAAGCTCAAGCTCCTGTGCTCTGCCTTTATAATTTTCCCAGATATTGATAATTTCATCAACAGAGGGTTTCTTTACGCCGTCTTTGAATGACATAAATACAGCGGCTGTGTGACCGTCGGAAACGGGTACACGGATACACTGTGATGTAATTGCGATGTCATCTGTGTTGACGATTTTGTCACCCTCGATATGTCCCCATATTTTGAGCGGCTCTTTTTCGGATTTCTCTTCCTCGCCGCCGATGTACGGGATTACATTATCTATCATTTCAGGCCATGTTTTAAAGGTTTCGCCTGCGCCGGAGATTGCCTGATATGTGCAGGCGAGCACCTTGTTAACTCCGAACTCCTTTAAGGGGTTGATTGCAGGAACATAGCTCTGAAGTGAGCAGTTTGATTTTACTGCAACAAATCCTCTTTTTGTTCCAAGGCGTTTTCTCTGTGCTTCAATGATTTTTATATGGTCTGCATTGATTTCGGGGATTACCATAGGTACGTCCTCTGTGAAACGGTGTGCAGAGTTATTTGAAACAATCGGGCACTCGGCTTTTGCATATTTTTCCTCAAGCGCTCTTATTTCATCTTTTTTCATATTTACAGCGCAGAAGCAGAAATCAACCTTTGAAGCAACCTCTTCAACATTTTCTGCGTTAAGAATAACCATATCTTTATATTTTTCGGGAAGTTCTGCAGTCATATGCCATCTGCCCTCGACAGTTTCGCCATATGTCTTGCCTGCGCTTCTTGCGCTTGCGGCAAGTGCAGTAACCTCAAACCACGGATGATTTTCAAGTAACAATGCAAAACGCTGACCTACCATACCCGTAGCTCCGATAATACCAACTTTGTACTTCTTCACAATAATTCCTCCGAATTAAACAAATTTTAAAAAAGCAGTTGCCTTATTCGAATAAATATTATATTATAGAAACAGTGTGTTAAAAACACCGTATCAAACGAACAGCCACACTACCTATTATTAAATTATAATATACCATTTTACATTGTCATTGTCAATTATTTTACTGCTATCAATTTAATAAATTTTATTATACAAAGTGAGGATATAATGAAAACAAGCGACTTTTACTACGATTTACCAAAAGAGCTTATTGCGCAGACTCCGCTTGAACCGAGGGACAGCTCAAGACTGCTTGTTCTCGGAAAAGAAAGCGGAAATATTGAGCACAAGCATTTTTACGACATAATTGATTATCTGAATCCCGGTGATTTACTCGTGTGCAACGATTCAAGAGTACTTCCTGCAAGAATTTTCGGAATCAAGGACGAAACAGGTGCAAGGGTTGAGTTTTTATTGCTGAAGCAAATCAGCGGGAACAAATGGGAAACTCTTTGCAAACCCGGCAAAAAGGCACGTGAGGGTGCAAAATTCAGCTTTGGCGACGGAATAATGACTGCTACAGTTGTTGAAGTTAAGGACGACGGAAACAGAATTGTTGAATTTGAGTGTGAGGATAATTTCTTCTCCGCTCTTGACAGAATCGGTCAGATGCCTCTTCCTCCCTATATTACCGAGGAGCTGCAAGATAAGGAAAGGTATCAGACTGTTTACAGTCACGAATTAGGCTCTGCGGCTGCGCCGACGGCAGGACTGCACTTTACTAATGAGCTTATGGAAAAAATCAAAGCAAAAGGAATTAATATTGCTTATGTAACGCTTCACGTAGGTCTGGGTACATTCAGACCTGTTAAGGTTGACGATGTTACAAAGCACAAAATGCACAGCGAACATTACGAAATTCCCGAAGAAACTGCAAGGCTGATTAATGAAACTAAAAAGAACGGCAAAAGAGTTATTGCAGTCGGCACAACGTCCTGCCGAACACTTGAAAGCGTAGCAAGCTTTTACGGCGAAATCAAGCCCTGCGATGGTTTTACGGACATTTTTATTTATCCGGGATACGAGTTCAAGGTGCTTGACGGTCTTATCACTAACTTCCACTTGCCCGAAAGTACGCTTATTATGCTTGTTTCTGCATTTGCAGGCTACGATAACATTATGAACGCATATAAGGTTGCCGTTCAAGAAAAGTACAGATTTTTCTCGTTCGGTGACGCAATGTTCATTTCATAGGAGGACATCTGTTTAAGCTCATTAAAAAAGAAGGAAACGCACGCAGAGGTGAATTTTCAACGCCACACGGCACAATTCATACTCCTGCATTTATGAATGTTGCAACCTGCGGTGCAATTAAAGGTGCTGTTTCTGCACTTGACCTAAAAAACATCAAATGTCAGGTTCAGCTCTGCAATACATATCACCTTCATTTAAGACCGGGTGACGACAAGGTTAAGCAGCTCGGAGGACTTCACAAATTCACTCGCTGGGACGGTCCTATCCTTACCGACAGCGGAGGTTTTCAGGTTTTCTCACTTGCAAAGCTCCGCAACATAAAAGAAGAAGGCGTTTACTTTAACTCTCACATTGACGGCAGAAAGATTTTTATGGGTCCCGAAGAAAGTATGAGAATACAGTCAAATCTCGGCTCGACTATCGCTATGGCGTTTGACGAATGTGTTGAAAATCCGTCTCCATACGACTACACAAAAGAAAGCGTTCACCGCACAACAAGGTGGCTTAAAAGATGTATTGCCGAAATGGATAGGCTTAACAGTCTTGACGGTACGATTAACAAACAGCAGATGCTTTTTGCTATTAATCAGGGCGGAATATTCAAGGACTTACGAGTTGAGCATATGAAAGAAATTGCAGATCTAAACCTTGACGGCTACGCAATCGGAGGACTTGCTGTCGGTGAACCTGCTGAAACAATGTATGAAATTATAGAAACTGTCGAGCCATATGCACCGTCTGATAAAATTCGTTACCTTATGGGGGTAGGTACTCCTGTTAATATTCTTGAAAGCGTTGCAAGAGGTGTTGATTTGTTCGACTGCGTTATGCCGAGCAGAAATGCAAGGCACGGTCAGCTTTTCACCTGGCAGGGCGTCAGAAATCTTAATAATGCAAAGTACGAAACAGACGAAAGTCCGATTGACGAAAGCTGTGACTGTCCTGTTTGCAGAAATTTTTCAAGAGCATATATAAGACATCTTCTTAAGAGCGGTGAAATGCTCGGTATGCGGCTTGCAGTGCTTCACAACCTGTATTTTTATAATAATTTAATGGAAGTTATAAGAGAACAGCTTGACAACGGCACATATACAGAGTTTTACGAAAAATACAAAAATATACTCGGAGTAAGAATTTAGTGGAAATTTAATTTGAAAATTTCTTGAAAAAACTTGCAACCGATATTCAAAACTGATATAATCAGTATATTGTATGAAAGGAATGAAGAATATGACAAACTTTTTACCCATCCTTGCAGAAGGCAACGGCGGTGCAAACAACAGTATGAGTATGATTTTAATGATAGCAATTTATGCTGCTATTTTTGCTGCTCTCTATTTCTTCTTAATCAGGCCTAATTCAAAAAGAAAAAAAGAAGAAGCTCAGATGAGAAATTCTCTTGAAATCGGCGATGAAATCACAACAATCGGCGGTATTATGGGCAGAGTCGTTGCAATTAAAGACGACGAGGACGCTATTATCATTGAAACAGGCTCTGACAGAGTAAAAATGAAATTTAAAAAGTGGTGCATCTCTACTGTTGATACAGTAAAAGAGCCTACTGCTGAACAGAAACCTGAAAAGAAAAGCTTTTTCGGCAAGAAAAAATCAGAAGATGTTGAGCCAAAAACCGATAAATGATAAAATAGAATAAATATTGAATTTATATCAACTTCCCCGAATATAATTTAACAGATTATTTTCGGGGGTGTTTTTTTGTCCGACAAAAAATTGCTTATTAAAGCTGTACTTTTCGGAACAGTCTGCGGACTGCTTGTAACGGTAATTCTTACTTGCATATTCTCTGCAATTGTAATGACAAGCGGTTTATTGCCAACAGAGCTTACAGATTATATAACCCTTGCTTTGCTTTCAGTCGGAGCTTTTTCGGGAGGACTTATAACCAGCAGAATTACGAAGTCGGCGGGACTTGTTGTAGGCTTGATTACAGGTTTTGCAATTTTTATACTGATTACAATAACAGGACTTACAAATAGTGATGATTCAGTGTCACTACTTACGCTTGTCCGACTTATCGCCTTGCTTATTACAGGAGGAATCGGAGGAATTTTAGGTCTTAAAAGAAAAGACAGGATACATATAAAATAGAAGTATTTATTTGGGTGGAGAAATCCGCCCATTATTTTTTTATCTGAATTTTTTAAATTATTTATTTACAAAATTTTTAAAAATATAGAAATATCATCAATATTATGTTATAATAAACTAGATAGTATATTAACAGAAGAAAGAATACATTAATTATAGAAGGAGATGTGTTAATAATGGGAGCACACATTAAATTACCTGACAACCTTAAATCTTGGAAAATTATCTCTCGCCTGCCCGACGACAACGGCAACGAGATTTATAAAGTAAGTAAGAAGGATTTTGACGGAACATTAATTTCCGGCTTGCTTCGTTACGTAGTAATTAAAAATGATGAATACAATATTGAGAACACTGATTTTATCAATGATGAAGCTTCGTTTTTAAAAACAATCTCGCAGTCTGGCGATTGCTTCAACTACCTTGATATTTATGTAAATAACAACCCTGCAAAGAAGAAAATTGAATTTTTCATAATTACTGAGGATTTAAAGAGTTTATCGGATGTTATGAAATCAAAGGATTTTGATGAAAATAAAGTACTTGATTTCGGTATCCAGATGAGCGCAATTCTTGAAAGACTTGAATCAAAAAATATTTTTCACGGTAACATCAACCCTGATGATATTTTTGTTACCTTTGACGGCAAATATAAGCTTGGCGGTTTTTCGGATTTTGAGAGCAAGATTGATGATATGTCATTTATTGCCCCGGAAATATTCAAAAAGGAAAACGCCGACTTTACAACGGACATATACTCCCTTGGATTGATTATGTATTCAATGAGCAATAACGGCAAAATTCCGTTTGAAAATGACGAAGTCAGCAAGGATGACGCTGTAAAAATGCGTTTTGACGGCAAAGCTGTTACTGCGCCTAAAAACGGAAGTGAAAAGCTCAAAAGCGTTATTGTAATTGCTTGCCAGCCGAATAATGATAACAGATGGAAAAATGCCGGCAATATTAAAAATGCATTGACTTCTATCAAACAGGAAGCTGCTAATGCATTTCCTGACGAAACACTGATTGTTCCGGAAACAACAGATTTTGAAGGTAATGTATTCGAAGAATATGATTACAGCGGATTTGATGATACGGCAAAATCAGCGGCAGAAGTACTTCCGGTTATGGGGGCGATTACTAATGATGCTGATGATTTGGAAAACACAACTGAAAAGTCAGATGCTACGGAAGAAAGTACAACTACAGATGATATTGACAATACTGCTCCTGATGAAAACGCTGATATTACATCGGATAACGGTGAAAATATAACAGAAGATTTATCAGTAAACGAGCAACAAAGCTATGAGCCTTTGGAAGAGTTAAAAGTTAATCCAAATAAATCTGAATCTGAAAACACTGATGAATTTGAAATTGATAACAGAGTATTTGAAAATTACGAAGTTCAGAAAAAAGCAAAGAGTTTTCAGGAGCAGGCAAAAGAAAAAGATTACGGCGACTTTTTTGAGGACTCGGAACCGGTTACAAAAGAAAAGTCAAAAGAAGATAATTCTTCTGAATACGATGTTGAAAATGACAAAGAACTTAATATTTTTGAAACTGATGAATTTGCCGATGAAGAACAAATAAAATCGTCAAAAGGCAAGAAAAATGCTGTTATAATTACAATCTGCGTTATTATAACTCTTGCTGCTCTTGGATTTATTGCTTACTGCATAATCGGTGGTTTTGGTAATAATAGTGAAAACAATTCCACAACTTCACCGACAGAAACAGAAACAACAGTTCAAAGCACAACTCAAAAATCTACTACCGTTCCGCCCACAACCGTTGCTCCGACTACTGTCGCTGTTGATAAAACTGTAACTCCTGTTGTCGGATACGGCTACAGCTACGCTAAAAAGCTACTTGAGCAGGAAGGCTTTACAGTTGAAATCGGCGACTACGCTTACAGCGAAGATTGGCCTGAAGGATATGTAATTGCACAGTCACCGTCGGGAGATACTACTGCCAAAAGCGGCACTGTTGTAACACTTGACATTTCACTTGGTTTAATCGAGCCTGAAACAACAGTTGCTCCCACAGAGGAACCTGTTCAGGCAACTAAAGCACAGCAGAGTCAATCAAACGGTTCGGATAACAGCTATATTTTTTCAAACAGTTCTTCTTCATATTTAAGTAACTCCGATGTTTCTGCATTGAGTGACAATAATCTCACTATTGCTCTTAATGAAATATATGCAAGAAGAGGCAGGATTTTTAAAGATCCAGCTCTTTCAAGCTATTTCAATTCACAAGCCTGGTACACACCCAAATATACCCAAGCGGAATTTGACAAGAACGTAACTTTTAATGATTATGAACAGAAAAATCTACAGCTGATGATTAATGAGCAGAAAAAAAGAGGATTGAGATAAAATAAAAAAATTCAGGTAGCCAATTTACAAACAGGAGTAAGTAGTTTATGAAAGAGAAAATACTGAATATACTGAAAAGTGATTTGTTTTTTGCTGTTGCAATAAACGTTGTTATTATGTTATTCTGCATAGAGGTGACAACTTTCTCATACGACAGCAGCAAAGATTTTTACAATTCGCTATATATTTGTAATCAGCATTTTTACTACAGCAGTACTATAAATTACATACTTTCTACTATAATCGGTTCTGTTCAGTATGTTTTTGATGGATTCAACTGCTTTGTACTTGCACATATTCTGCTGTCTTTCAGTGCTTTTGTATCTATTACTTTTGTTTTTGCCGACAAGTACAGCAAAAGAAAATCGGCAATTATTACTTTTCTTATAAATATTCTTTTTGCATTAAACCATTATGCTGACATTCAAAGCAGTAAAACAGCGGCTTTGCTGATTACGGCAGGATTTTTGCTTTTACTTAATTCAATTAACAACAAACGCTACAATCTTCCTTGCTGGATTGGTGCGGCAGAAGTTGCATTTGGCTCATTCTTTGACTTTAAATACTTCTTCATAGGACTTGCGTTCGCCGTTGCTTTCTTTGTAGGAGATTTAATTTCAAAGAGAAAATATAAAATTGCATTCAGAAAATTTTTCTGGTATTTCAGACCTTTTTTGATTGTTTTTGCACTAGTTACACTTCTTGTAACCGGACTTAATCAATACTCTTATT
This sequence comes from uncultured Ruminococcus sp., assembly GCA_946414115.1. Classification (GTDB taxonomy): domain Bacteria; phylum Bacillota; class Clostridia; order Oscillospirales; family Acutalibacteraceae; genus Ruminococcoides. The sequence continues at coordinate 14,304 of CAMKNF010000018.1, forward strand.
CTGTTAATCACGCCACAGAGGAAGCCGCAAGCTACTATGAATACGAGCAGGTAACAGACTCAATATCAACACTTCCCTATCCGAATTTTGCAGACCACAAAGCGGAACTGAAAAGCGTTGGAATTACAACGGAAAATGAATATGAACTTCTGAAAAGCGGCTACATTGACAAAGATAATTCGCTTAACACCACAACTCTGAAACTAATTTCTGACATACAGCAAAAGGAAAACAGCAAAACTCTGTTCTTTGTTGCAGGCAATATTTTCACAGATATTTCATACCATATTGCAACTTTTGACTGCTATGCAATAATTTATCTTGTATTTTTAGCGTTATCAGTTATTTTTATTGTTTTTCACAAACGGCGTTTTGCATTTTTCCCGTTCCTCTATATTGCAACAGGTCTTGTAACAAGCATATTGCTTCGTTATCTTTTCTCGGGTGAAACTTACCTGATTTACGGAATTTGGATGATGATGTACGTATTTTTAATGTATTCGTTTAATTTTGAACAGAAAAGACCACGTAACAATCCGCCTGTTCTGCGAATGAAAAACAGCTATATCTTTATTTCGGGAATATGCGTTATTAGTCTTTTTGCTTGCTACAGTATGGTATTTCAGAATACTGCAAATCCAATTAAAGAAAGTGACAGCCCTCAAGGTCTGTTTGCAGAAATTGACAGACATCCTGACAGGTATTACGTTCTTGACCCTAATACTGCTATGGAATGTATGAAATACACCGAAAACTATATCCATCCGCTATGGGGCTTCCGTCAGGGGTTTCTTGAGAATGTTGACGGTTTCGGATATTTTCATAACAACGATGAACTTCGCAAAAGAAATATGTCTGAAAATATTTATGAAGCAGTTCTCACATATAATAAGATTTATGTTATTGATAAGAATATCACCTTCAGAAAAGAGCGTTATTTGACTTTGAAATACGCAGAAGAAGGTAAATCGGTAAGCTACAATCAAATGTCGGAAATTGACGGATATAAGATTTATACTGTTACGCAAAAATAACTTATTACAAAAAAATTACCGCCTAAAATGAGCATATCATTTTAGGCGATTTTTTATTTTGGTTTGTTTTATTCCGTTTCAGTAAGTACGGTTTCTTTTATAATTTCAGTTTCATCATCAATAATTATCGGTGATGATTCAACTTGTACGTCATCTTCAGGAACATCAGCTTTTGTCGTATTAACGTACACTGTACAGAATGAAACTTTGCCGTTATAGGTAGTCAGTTTTATTGTCGCAACGCCTGTTCCCTTTGCCGTAACTTTTGCCTTGTTGGCGCCAAGCTTTGTGACAGAAGCGATGTTTGAATCTGAACTTTCCCATTTCAGATTAGCGGAATTTGCATAAGAACCGCTGTTTGTAGACTCTGCAATAATAAATTCATCACCGGTTTTCAGCATAAGCTCTGAAACGTTCAGCTTAACGCTTGTAGGCGCAGGCTTTACGGTTACCTTGCATTGAGCATTTTTTCCGTTGTAGAGTGTAATCTTCACATACGCCGTACCTACATCCTTTGCAACTATCTGAGCCTTGTTACCGCTTCCTTTTAGCACTGTTGCAACAGTGGTATTTGTACTGCTCCACTTAAGGTTTTCAGCATTTGCATATGTTCCGCTGTTGGTGCTTTCCGATACTGTATAGGTTTCTCCTACTCCGAGCGTTACGCTTGCAGGATTGGTCTTTACACTTGTAGGTGCATTCTTAACGGTTACCTTGCACGTTGCAGTTATTCCGTTATAGGTTTTAAATGTAATTGTTGCTGTTCCGTTTGTTTTTGCAGTAATTTTTGCTTTGTTGCCGCTTGTTTTTTCAATTGTGGCAACGTTCGAATTACTGCTTGACCATGTAAAGCTTTTTGCATAAGAACCGCTGTTTGAATTCTGTGAAATAATAAATGTTTCACCTTTACCGAGAATTATATTTGAATTACTTAATGTAACGCTTGTTGGCGCTGATTTTACATTCACCTTGCAGGTTGTACTCTTGCCGTTGTAGGTTTTTACGGTAATATAAGCAGTACCTGTTCCCTTTGCAACGATTTTAGCCTTGTTTCCGCTTGTTTTTGTAACTGTTGCGACCTTTGTATCTGAACTGCTCCAACCAAACTTCCATGCATATGAGCCCGCATTTGTGCTTTCGGAGATTATATATTCCTCACCTATGCCTAATGTCAGATTATTGGTGCTTACCTTAATGCTTGACGGTGCGGCTTTTACAGTTACAGTACAGGATTTTGAAAGACCGTTTGATGTTTTAACAGTTATTTTTGCTGTACCGGATTTTTTAGCAGTAACCGTACCATTGCTGTTTACAGTTGCTACAGATGTATTATTGCTTGACCATTTACATGCGCTTCCGGCAATACCGGGAGTCACCGTTTTTATAAGCGTGTAAGCTTCACCTACACCGAGAGTTAATGTTGAACGATTCAAACTCACGGAATCCGCTTTGCTGCCCTCAACTATTTTTATATTCAGATTTTTGGCATATTTATAAGCGGCACTATCCTTGATACAAGCAATCCGGAAAGGTTCTTTTAAATAGTATTTGTCGCCGTATTTTATTACGCCAAACGCATACGTTCCTATATGCTTAACAGTTGCAGGAATTGAAACGGATTTTAGCTTTCCGCAATCCAAAAACGCAAAGGAACCTATATACTCTACACTTTCAGGAATTGTAACACTTACTAGACCATTGTTTCCCTCACAGATTTCCGCGGCCACATATTTAGTTCCATTCTTGATATTAAGTACATTAATATCAAATCTCGAATATAAAAGATAATTTCCTAAATAGAGTCCATCGTTCACCCAGTTACTTTCATCCCAATAGTAAGGCGTCTGATAAAAAGCGTCTGTATAAATCTCAATATATTTATCAGGCAATTTTATTTTTGACATATTTGTACCGTTAAACGCACCGGGTCCAATATACTCTACGCTTTCCGGAATAGTTATTTCCTTTAGGCCTGAAAAAGCAAATGCACAGGTTGATATGTATTTTACTTTATTGGGAATTTCTATTTTTTCAAGCTTACGGCAATCGTAAAAAACAGAAGCGGGAATAACCTCTAAATTTTTAGGAAGGATAACCTCGGTGACTTTTGTATTTTCAAAAGCCCTTGTTCCGATATATGCAACATTATCTGGAAATACAAGCTTTTTTATTGCGGTGCAATAAAAAGCTTGGTCACCTATATAAAGCAGATAGTCAGGAAAAGTAATCTCTTCATTATAAACCGAACAATTATAGAACGCACGATTTCCTATTGTCATAAGTGTGTCAGGAAATTTACAAGTCCTTATTTTTTTATTATTGCTGAATGTATAGTCGGCGATAACAGTTGTACCATCTTTTATTACGTAATTTTCACGTTGTTTGTTTACGGCAATAAGAAAGTAATTATATCCCGAGCTAACATATAGCATACCGTTATCCCAGTTACCGGAATTATTAAAATAAGCAGTATCTGTAAATAGATCTTTGCCGATTTTATATATATTACGGGATAACTTTATAGCAGATAAGTTTTTGCAACCGCTAAAAGCATTATCGTTGATAAATTCAACATTTTCAGACATTGTCAGTTGAGTAATGTTCAGATTATCTTTAAATGAACCCTCAAGAATACCTATAACTTCATAACCGCCTAATTTTTGGGGAATTATTACAGATGAATATTTTCCACTGAATCCTGTTATCGCACAGGTTCCGTCATCGTAAGTCTTATAAGTAAAATTTCCTGTTTCTTCTGCGCTTACTGTAAACGGAGTACAGGCAAAAAACGAAAACAACATAGTCAATGACAGAAAAGCACTAAAAAATCTGAATAACCGGTTATTTTTTTCTTTCATAGCAATCACCTTGTTTTAGTTAATATCCCAACGTGTTTGTCCGTTGTTTATTGAATAATCTGTTGTATTTGAACCGGAATCAATTTCTTCACCTATTCCATCCATATCGTCTGTAGTTTCACTTTTGCCATACGGAAAAAGAACTTCATCGGGAAGATCGGGAATTGAATATTTAGAGAAATCAGTAATCGGTACATAAGAATTATTATTGCTGTTATCCTGATAGCTTTCATTAGAATAATCCTTTTAATACACAATATGTGCATGATGGAAAGAATGGTTTTATTGTCAAAGAAGT
>CAMKNF010000019.1 GCA_946414115.1 uncultured Ruminococcus sp.
TGCCGTAACCTCTACCTTGCCTTTGGTTTCAGGTCGATAAGCGACGCAGGCTTTTGGTACAAAGCCGCAATCCTCGGCGAAAACTTTAAAGTTTTCGTTGAATACAGGCTCGCTGTACTGTGTACGAGCCTTGTCAATAATGGAACGCATATTGTCAAAGAGTATTTCATGCGGCACGCCGCCAAGATACTTGAACGCACAGGCGAGGCAGAATTCCACCTGTTGCAAATCTCTTGTTTCGGTTACCATAAGGAATTTAGTTCTTGAAAATCCCAGGATTAACAAGAATACATTAAACTTTATTGTTTCACCGTCCTTTGTTTTAAATTTAAGCGATTCTTTCCAGTCCACCTGAGCTTGTACACCCGGATTGGTTTCAAAACGAATAACAGCGTTATTCTGCTTTTCAATGTTCAGATTGTGAATATATCTTTTAATTGTTGAATAGCTGCCGGTATATCCGTGTTCTTTAGCAAGATAGTGATAAATAGCTATTGCCGGAGTTGTTGTTTTAACCTTTTCCTCGATAATGTGTTCAAAGCCATCTGTCTTTTTTTGATATGTACGCTGATGCGGTTTCTCTCCGCTTTTAGCGATTTCCACATATCTGCTGACTGTTCTGCGGTCACAGTTAAGCTGCCTTGCCAGCTTTGAGCAATTTACCTTCAATTCCGGTTGCTCTTTCATTATGTGCTTCACCCTCTCTAAAATGTCTTTCCTTTGGTTCATATTTCTACCCCCTGGGGAAAGTATACTCTCCTCAGAAGTTATGTGCCAGAATTGTACATTTTGAGTTGGCGATTTTGTGCATTTTCAGTTTAGCATTTATAAATCGGAGTTGATATTAACGATGTTGCATTAGAGCGATGCAGAGAAAAGATTGATTTTGATTATGAACCTGCAAAAGGAAAAGTGTATATTAAAAAAGGTGACGCACGAAATCTTGAGTTTATCCCTGATGAAAGCATAGACTTAATATGCACTCACCCACCCTATGCCGATATTATCAAATACAGCGACGGCATAGACGGAGATTTGTCCCGGCTTAAAGTAAAGGATTTTCTTGAAGAAATGAAAAAGGTTGCAGATGAAAGTTATCGGGTACTTAAAAAGGATAAATTTTGCGCAGTGTTAATGGGAGATACCCGTCAGAAAGGGCATATGATTCCTATGAGTTTTGAGGTAATGAAAAACTTTCAGGACGCAGGTTTTAAGCTAAAGGAAATCATCATAAAGGAACAACATAATTGCAGGGCAACAGGCTATTGGAAAACAAACAGCGTGAAATATAACTTTTTGCTCATCGCACACGAGTATCTGTTTGTGTTTAGAAAATGATTTTAATTAAGGAAGAAAAATGCAAGACGAATTTATAATTTCAAAGGAAGAGTTATCAAAGCTTATTCCTGAGTATACCAATCCTGCTTCAAAAGTGATGCAAAAGATTTATGAAATGTGTTTGCAGGATAAAGTTAAAGCTCACAGTCATGAGGAAATAGCTCTGCTGTTATTTTTAGTACTAAAATTCAAGTGGGAACAGATTTTTAAGCGTAGTGCTAATTTAGAATTGTGCTTGAACTGCTAAACAGAAATGAAGAAAAGCTTACGGCAACCCTGACTGAGGCGCAGAAAGAAACCTTTGAAAAATACAAGGACTGCAATCGTGAAATTTCTAAAATCTGTGAGCGTGAATCCTTTATTAAAGGATTCCAATTAGGAGCAAGGATAATAATTGAAGTGATAAGTTAAGAATAGAAATATTTACCAAATTATATTATACCCAAAAACAGACAGGAACACATCAAAGGTGGTGCTTCTGTCTGTTTGCTTTATTCTACATTTATTATTTTTGACGCTTGCTCAAATGAGATAATCCCATCCATACAATCGTTTCTGGCTTTGATAGCGTTGTTGTGCCAATCGCAATACTGAGTATAGGTCAGATCCTTTGCAGAAGGTTTCTTTTCCAAGCTTAACGCTCGTTCGTAACGCTTATACATTCTCTGATTGACTTTGTCAAAGAGAATTTCTATATCGGACTTCGAGAAAAGTTTTGGTGCAAAAACTCTGCATGTGGTTGCTCCGTCACCGAGAGTATTTCCACAGTACTTATTTTTCTTTTTGGTTTTCGTTTTGAAATATCTTCCACAAAGCCGGCATCTCGATATGTTCGGCTTTAGCTTTACAAAGTGCATCAGAAGAAATTTATAATAATCATCGGGATAATGAAAACGATATTCCGTTTCAATATATTTCTTCTTTTCGTTATAGCTGTATTTTATATTGCAATCAAAATTGCTGAGAAAGCTAAAACTATCATCAAGCTCCATATCAATACTCTCGTTGATGCGATATAGAAATTTATTAACGGAGAAGTGTAGATTTGCAATATGAAGGATGGATGTCTTAAGTTCATCACTTGCGATAAAGCTTGGACAGATATCTATTCTTGTCCAATAATCGTTGACCAACTGAACTGCGTGATAAAAATCATTAAAATCCACGCAGTGCTTCAATTCCTTATTTGATGTGTACTGATTTTGAAAATCATCAGTTAATTCAGCGTTGCTCAGAAAACGCTGTAGCATAATTCCTGCAAAATCAAGAATTTCGTCAACAGCAGTTGTATCAGGCAACTTTTCTGCACTGCTGTCAGTGTGAAATATTCTTTTTAAATTTCCCTCATCATCTATACGAACCGATAAATATTTTTCTTGCAACACAATGAATCTTCCTTTTGTCAAAAAGTAAACTTTTGCGTTTTTGTGAAAGTTTACTTTTTTATTTAAATATGATTTTAGCTGTTCAACTATTATATCATAATGCATTGCGCATAAGAGAAATGCATTGCCGCAGGCAACGAAAACGTAGTTTTCGAACATTATGATACAATGTTCTCTCAGCCGTCAAAATCTTTGATTTTGGTAACGGTGTGAGGTTATTATATCATGTCGGTATAAAAATTCAAATTCTATACCAACGAAATTAAAACAAGGGAGGATTAAAAATGTTAAGAGAAAATGATTTGCTGAAAACTATTGACGGTGAAACGCTTTTGAATTCGCCGTTGAACTCACCTGAGTTTATTGTATCACACCTGATTCCGCAGGGAATACATTTGCTTGGCGGTTCACCGAAGATAGGAAAGTCGTGGCTTGTGATTTGGATGTGTCTGCAAATTGCAAACGGTAAACCTATCTGGAATTACGAAACACGCAAGGGAACAGTTTTGTATCTTGCACTTGAGGACAGCTTTGAAAGACTGCAATCAAGACTTCTTGAAATCACAGATGAAGCTCCAAGTAATCTGCACTTTGCAATATTGTCAAAAAGTATTGACGACGGATTGAACAGGCAGATAGAAAGCTTCATTGATGAACATCCGGATACAGTTTTCATTGCGATTGATACTTTGCAAAGGATAAGAAACAATGATACAAAAAGCAATCCATACGCAAGTGATTATGACGACCTGACTTTCCTGAAAGAGATTGCAAACAAAAACCATATTGCAATTTTGCTTGTGCATCATCTGAGAAAGCAGAGGGATGACGATCCTCTGAATATGCTTTCGGGTTCAACCGGTTTATCGGGAGCAGTTGATACTGTTTTTGTTTTGAGCAGACCGAAACGAACAGACAACCTTGCAACGCTGTATTGCTCTGGCAGAGATATTGAAACGATTGAAATACCGCTTGAGTTTTCAGAAAAGAGTTTCGTATGGTCAAAGCACAACGGAGAAGAAGCTACCGTTAAAATGCTTGATGAGGTTGTAGTTGCCGTAGATAATTATTTCTCTTCTGCTGTTGAAAAATCTTTTAAGGGGACGGCAACCGAGCTTGCAGAGCTTATCAAAGAAAGCGACGGAACTGAAATAGCACCGCCGATACTTTCTAAAAGACTTCTGAAATTTCATTCTCAATTTTGCAGTCTGGGGTACAGCTGTGAATTCGGCAGAACTAATCAAGGGAGATTTATTAAAATTGAAAAGCACGGTGACGGCAGTGACATTAGTGACGGTAAATATGATACAAAGCCAAGTGTCAATCCTTCCGTCGCACTGTCACGCAAAGAGCCGTGTCAGCCAACGTGAGGCGTTTTGCGCGATTATTTTGCCATGGGTGAGAAAGTACCCGATTGCAAGCGAAAATCGAAATTCGGGCAAATTTACGGCAGAAAGGAAAACGGCTTTTCAAAAGGATGTTCTAATATCTGCCCGTGATTTACAGGGTAGGTAGTCAAGCAGGAGAAAGCAAGGGGCCCTGATGTATGCCCCTTGCGTACCACATCGGACGGCAGTGCCGACCGAAGATTTGGCTTTAGCAAGCCGTTTTTCGATAAAACACAGCATCGTTTTATGGGAGTCAAAAGGTGATACTTTTGTGGGTCGTGATTTCGGGTTTGGTGTATCGGTGTATCCCGTAATCGAAAATAATCCGATAAACAAGCCGTTTTTTCAGGAGTCAGATAGTGTGTATCAGAATACTGGGAGGTGATTTACAATGGAAGATAAAAAACAGAGAATAAGCCTTTTTCTTGACAAGGATTTTGTGGTGAAGATGGATAAAGAAATCAAGTCGGCTGGCTTTAAATCGAGGAATGATTTTGTTGCCTATGCGGTCAATTCGTATTTTGCAGACAAGCTTTTGTCGGATGAAAATTCTGTTGTCAATGAAAAGCTCGCAAAGGAAATTGCGAAGTCTGGTGAGGAACAGCAGAAAAGAATTTCAAAAGGACTGTTCCGATATGCAGTTGAGCTTGAGCTGATTATGAAAATACTTGCCGAGGAAAAACATTTTTCAAAGGAAAGGCTCGAAGCTATGAGAAAGGAAGCGATAAATAATGTCCGCCGTACAAGAGGCAAGGTACGGCTTGACGATTTATTTGAGCGAAAAGATTATAAGTCACTGTAAAAATCAACAAGCTATAATTCACTATGCAAGGTAAATTATTATTCGGAATGGAGGAACAAAGGATGAATATTACATTCAAAAGTTCAGCATAATGAATATGAGGAAGGAGAGATAGCGATTAATAAAAATGAATTTGAAAAGCTAAGAATGCAGATGTCAAAGGAAATATGGTTGTCTTTATTTAACGAATATTTATTCAGAAACGGGCTGATAACGCGGAGGAAAGACTAAAAATGAACGGAAAAATCGCATCGTACATCAGCCGAATCAGGAAATGAAAAAGCCGCCGAGTGAAGATTCGGCGGCTCATACATAAAACAACTTACTTATTATCTTGCTTATTTTCTTGTGTGTTCTTTAATGTGTAACGTTTTTCTTGGATTTTCAGGTGTAATTTGTAACGTTTTTCTTAAAAATTTTGAAAACATTTCCAAAAACTAATTCTGTGTTTGATATAGATATATGAATTACTATGTGATATAATCATCATAATAAAGTGATGATACAACGAAATTAAAAATAGGGAAGTGAAGAAATGGATATTTTAAAAACGAGGGAACAGCTCAGGAGTTGCAGTATATATGACCTGCCTTTGCGCGTCACATTCTATGCCCGAGTGAGTACGGACAAGGATGCACAGCTTAATTCGCTTGACAATCAGATCAGCTTCTACTCGAATATGATTAAGAAAAATCCCAACTGGGAATATGTCGAAGGCTATATTGATGAGGGCTTGTCAGCTATCTCGACCGAAAAGCGTGAGAATTTTCACCGAATGGTAACAGACGGCGAGAACGGCGAGTTCGATATGATAATCACAAAGGAAATTTCCCGATTTGCCAGAAACACGCTTGACAGTATCAGGTTCACGAGAGAGCTTCTGCACTTCGGTGTTGCAGTGTTCTTTCAGAACGATAACATCAACACGCTCGACGAGGACAGCGAACTGCGGCTTACGATTATGTCGAGTATTGCGCAGGACGAGCTGAGAAAACTGTCGTCCCGTATCAAGTTCGGGCATCAGCAGGCAATCAAGGATCACGTTGTGCTCGGCAACAGCAGAATTTTCGGCTACCGCAAGGACAATAAGCGTCTTGTGATTGACGAGGAAGAGGCTAAAATGGTACGTGAGCTGTTCGAAAGATATGTTTGCCGAATATTTAGGCGTGAAACAGTAGAATATTAGTTCATTGCCGCTATACGCAAAAGAATAAAACCGCCCGTACTTGCCGAGAATTGACTTGTACGGGTCTTGTTTTGCTTTTGAGCAAATGGTTATTATTTATGGATATAAGCGTTTTGCAGGCTATTCAGGCAAAGCATAGAACGGTGTTCTACAGCAGGGAAATAGAAAATGACGGAGCACTCTGCCAATGACAGCGTATCAATTATGAATTACCGCAATAGCGGTTGAATTGGTAGGGAAAAATAAATGTCCTTCAGGCATTATGCAGACTGATAATTCACAAGTAAGGGGCAATAACTTTTCATAAATCTGCATAGCTTTTGACGTCTATAAACACCAAATAAACACCCACCCGACAAATAAGGCGCATTTTCAGACAGAAAATAAAACAATAAAAACGGCTTAAACGCAGTGTTTAAGCCGTTTTTGCTTGGCAGGGGCAGAAGGACTTGAACCCTCGGCACGCGGTTTTGGAGACCGCTGCTCTACCAACTGAGCTATACCCCTGTATCTATTCATTTGCAGAAAATTTTGACTGATTTACCTGAAATGCAATTAATCTCACAAAATCACAAAATTCAATGCAAGAGTTATTGTATCATTAATGCGGAGATTTGTCAATAGCTGAAAGAAAAATTGTTTTACGAAATGTCAGCAAATTAAAAAGTAAAATAAATAAAAAGAAAATTTGTTCAAAAAATACCCCTAATTATGCTGTTATGCTCGAAATTACGTAGATTGTAAAAGTACTGTAACATCAAAGTGATTGTGCGTTGAAAGAGATTCATAAAACATTGATTTGCAGGCTTTGCATTACGTCTAAAGCTGCTCTATTTAAACTGCCATTATTCGACGCAACGCAAGCTGAATCAACCGAAATTTCTGATTCGGGAAGTGCGGTCTTTGCAAGTACGGCGTTTGAAATTACGCATATGTTTGTCACAACTCCGCAAAGCTCAACCTTGTCAAATCTTTCAGCTTTCAGATATTCAAAAAGCTCTGCCGAACCAAAGCTCGGCTTGTAAAAGCACTTGTCGCTTTCTTTCAGCATTTTTGCTGTTCTGCCGTACAGCTTATGACCGTTAGTGCCCTTTATACAATGCTCTACAGGCAGATTTCTGCCCTCGTTTGTTTGCAGGTAATTCTCCTCGTGGGTATCGAACGTAAAAACAATTTCCCAGCCTTCGTTACGGCATTTTGCAATTTTATCGGCAATTCTGCCGTCAAGCTGTTCAGCCTTTGCAAAGCCGAGCGAGCCTGTGACAAAGTCGTTTTGGTAATCAACTACAATCAGACATTTTCTCATATCAATTTTCCTTTATCTCAACAGGCTTTTCGTCAAAGCCTTCAATTTTGAATTTTAATCCGCAGGTTGAACATTCAAAATACGGTTCGCCGTTGTTTTTATCGTCCTGAATTAAAAGCATAGGGCTTTCGCAGAACGGACAAAATTTTAAATTGCCTGAACTCATAAGCACACCTCGTTTATAGTTTCTTTCATTATACTACGCAAATACCGCTGTTGTAAATAATTTTTTCTTTACAAAATTTATAAAAAGGGATAAACTATAAAAGGAAATAAATTTTTCGGAGGTCACCGAATGGAAAAGAAAAATATGGCTATGCTGTGCGACTTTTACGAGTTCACAATGTCGAACGGCTATTTTAAAAACGGATTTTACAAGCAGAATGTCTACTTTGACGTATTCTTTCGCAAGGTTCCCGACAACGGCGGTTTTGCAATTGTTGCAGGTCTGGAGCAGGTGATTGACTATATAAAGAATCTTCACTTTGACGACAGCGATATTGAGTACCTGCGCAGTAAGGGGATTTTTGACGAGGACTTCCTCTCATATCTCAAAAATTTCAAATTCAGCGGCGATATTTACGCTGTTCCCGAGGGCACTCCCGTTTTCCCGAACGAGCCGATTATGACGGTGAAAGCTCCTGCGATTGAGGCTCAACTTATCGAAACCTTCGTACTGCTCACGCTCAATCATCAGACGCTTATTGCGACAAAGGCTAACAGAATTGTACGTGCGGCACAGGGCAGAGCGGTAATTGAGTTCGGCTCAAGACGTGCACAGGGTGCAAGCGGAGCGATTGACGGAGCAAGGGCGGCATATATCGGCGGATGTGTGGGAACAGCCTGTACGCTGACCGACAAGCTCTACGGCGTTCCCGCAGGCGGCACAATGGCTCACTCTTGGATTCAGATGTTCGACAGCGAATATGACGCTTTCAAGACCTACTGTGAGCTTTATCCCGACAATCCCACTCTCCTTGTTGATACCTACAATACGCTCAAAAGCGGTGTACCGAATGCAATTAAGGTGTTCAAGGAGGTGCTTTTGCCGCAGGGCAAGACGGAGTGTTCAATCAGGCTTGATTCGGGTGATATTTCTTACCTTTCAAAGAAAGCGAGGAAAATGCTCGACGACGCAGGTCTTCAGAATTGTAAGATAACCGCATCAAATTCGCTTGACGAGTACCTTATCCGTGACCTTATGATGCAGGGCGCAGAGGTTGACACCTTCGGAGTGGGAGAGAGGCTGATTACTTCCTCAAGCTCGCCTGTGTTCGGCGGAGTGTACAAGCTTGTTGCCGTTGAAAACGAGGGCGGAGAGATTGTGCCGAAAATCAAGGTCAGCGAGAACACGACCAAGATTACAAATCCGCATTTCAAAAAGGTTTACCGCTACTTTGACAACGAGAGCGGCAAGGCGCTTGCAGACGAGCTTTGCGTTTATGACGAGGTTGTTGACGGCTCAAAGCCGCACACGATTTTTGATTCCAACGCAACGTGGAAAACAAAAACGCTCACCGACTTTACGGCAAAGGAATTGCTTGTCCCGATTTTCAAAAACGGCGAATGTGTATATGAGTTGCCGTCAATTCAGGAAATTGCAGAATATTGCAGGGAACAGATTGATTTGTTGTGGGACGAGGTCAAAAGATTTGAAAATCCGCACACCTATTATGTGGACTTGTCAAAGAAGCTTTACGAAATCAAAAATATACTTTTAAGTGTTTACGGAGTTTAAATCAGGGCAGGGTTAATTCCCTGCCTTTGTTTTTGTTTATCTGTTTATCAAAATATGCTCGCACCATAAAAAGCTTGTTGACAAGCTATAGACAGTATGCTATAATTAAAATAAGATAGCGAAATTTAATAAAATTCTTTTTAATAGGAGGAAAATTTATGAGAAAAATTAAAAAAATAAATTCAATGTTTCTCTCTGCTCTGATTGCGTTTTCAATGACGGCAGTTGCAGTCAACAGCTTTTCTGCGGCTGAAATTTCAGATGACAGTGGGGTAAACGGTACGGAAAAACAAATCAGCTTTGACGTTAAAAAGTCAGGCTGGAATCTTGATACGAACAAAAAGTTTTTCTGCCACATATGGGCGGAAGACGGTTCAAAAACCTCTTCGGGGACTGACTGGCCTGAATGGCAGACTAAAACAGAGCTTTGCAGTTTTGATTCCGAAACAGGTATCGCAACCTTCGATTTGTCAAGGACAGGGCATAATTTCAGATACACTGACGGAAAGATTTATACCGTAATTTTCAGCTCCAATGTTGGCAGACAAACATATAATGCTGTTATGAGCGGAAATTGTATAGGCGATACGCTTTACTGTACAAATGAACATATTGAAAGTCCGGAGGATTCGGAAAGAAAATGCGACGTGGCTGTCTGGGAGAATAACCCTGACTGCGGCCCTGTAAGGTGCATTACTTCAACAGGTAATATAGTAGGTACGGCTTATCATGATAACGTTTCAGACGAAGGTCTGCTTGCTGAATTTATGATAAGATATTCATTAAGCGCTCCCGATAAGCTTGAAATGTACACTCAGAAGCTTATTGGCGAGATTAAAACAACTCCCGAATATATGCTTGACCTTGTTCACGATTGTCTGTATCTGGCTGTTGATGACGGCAAAAAGGACAAGAAAACGGCTGACGCACAGTATAAAGTGATAAGCGAAGTTTTGCAGAATTGTTCAGACCCGACAGCAAAAGCGCCGGGATTATCGGACTACAGTATCACTCTCGGCGTCGGCGAAAAGACAAGGCTTTATGTCTGGTACAACGAACCCGTAATGGGCGGAGAAGAAAAATATACTTATGATGACTTGAGCGAATTTAAAGTTGTATGCGATAACAACAAGGTCGCATCGATTGACGTTAAGGGCAATATTACAGCTAAAAGCACAGGAACGGCAACAATAACCGTTACGGCGAAAAACGGCAAGTCCTCGAAGTGTAAAGTTACAGTTAAAAACGCTCCGTCAAGCGTAAAATTTGCCGAGCCGAGCTATACTATCGGAAAGGGCGACGCCCTTGAAGTCAGAGCGCTCACAAACAGCGGCTCGTGGTGTACAACATATACGTGTACCAGCAGTAACACAAACGTTGTAACAGTCGGAACTCCGTTTTTAAACAGAATGACCTTAAGAGCAGTCGGAACAGGTACGGCAACTGTTACCGTAAAAACCTACAACGGCAAGACTGCAAGCTGTAAGGTGACTGTTAAAAATGCGCCGTCAAGCGTTAAGATAAATCCTGCAAGCGTAACTCTCGGCGTCGGCGAAAAGCTGACAATTTCCGAAAGCACAAACAGCGGCTCTTATGCGCACAATTGTCATCTTATGTGGAGAACCTCTGACGATAAGGTTGTTACAGTTGTAAGAGGCGGCGGAAATAAAGCCGAGCTTTGTGCAGTTGGTGTGGGTACGGCTAACATTACAATTACCACATATAATAAGAAGACTGCAACCTGCAAGGTGACTGTAAAGCCTGCCCCCGCAAGCGTAAAGACAAATCCGACAAGCGTAACACTCGGCAAGGGCGAAAGCTATACAATCAGTGAGGGCACAAACAGCGGTTCATACGCAAATGCGGCTAATCTGAAATGGAGCAGTTCAAATACAAAGGTTGCAACTGTTACAAAGGGCAGTGCAAATAAGGCGACAATCAAGGCGACGGGAGCCGGTACTGCATATGTGAAGATTACGCTTTACAACGGCAAAACGGCACAGTGCAAGGTTACCGTAAAGAATGCACCGTCAAGCGTAAGCCTGAGCAAGACAAGCCTGACTTTGAACAAAGGCGCAAGCTACACAATCAGCGAAAGCACCAACAGAGGAAGTTATGCAAATGCGGCTAACCTGAAATGGACAAGCTCAAATTCAAGCGTTGCAACCGTTACAAAGGGAAGCGGAAACAAGGCTGTTATCAAAGCAAATGCAAAGGGTACTGCGTATATTAAAATTACGCTTTACAACGGAAAAACAGCACAGTGCAAGGTGACGGTTAAGTAAAAAAGAAATTATATTAGTTGACGGCAGAGTTTTTGCTCTGCCGTTGTTATTTTTAAAAATTTGTGTTATAATTATTGCAACCAAAAATGTGTTTCGTGCGTGTTACTTATATAAAGAAATAATACGTTTTTTGTCGAAAATCCTATTAAGGGGGAGCAATTATGAAAAAATTTAAGAAATTAACATCGCTGTTTCTTGCATTAACACTTGTTGCTTTAATGGCGGCTTTGTCGGTCGGAAACACCTCTGCGGCTGTTGATGAGAACGGTTATTACGTTCCCGAAGAGGGAGAGTCAACCAACAGATATTACTTTGCAATGCCGAATAATTGGCGCAACAAATTTACCGATACTGCCGGCGTGTATTTTTTTCCTGACGTTGTTATCGATGGCTTTGTTGAGGGTGAAGGACCGATGAGTTGGCCGGGCTACAAGGCTTATTTTGACGGCTATAAAAGCTATGCTTACAGTATTTACTATGTTGACTGCCCGACAGATATTGAATTTATTGTCTGGAATAATTACATAAAAAGCGGTGCAACCGATGATACGGCAATGTCTGATGCGGAAAAGCAGTCAGACGGAGTCAACACAGAATTTTGCAGTTTGTACGACTATGATATATATGATGCCGAATGGTTTGCAGAAATGGAAGAAAGCTACAATGGCGACAAAAAGGCTCTCGGAAGCTATGCCGATAACTTCTTTTATGACGAGGAGTACGGTTCAGGCTTTTCATTCAGCTTTGACAATATGATTTACGTCGTGCCGCAAAATGCCGACAGCGAAAATTCAAGCGTGACAGGCATTGAAACTTATAAAGGCAATTGGTATTTCTTCTACGGCGAGGACGAGTACGGTACATATCCCACAAGGGAAGAGTCGGAGAAAAACAATACCCTTTACAGTCTTTGCCCGTATGCGGTGATTGATGATGGGGGAATAGGTGATGTTGACGGCAACGGCGTGCTTGACGTTTCCTATGCTACAGCAATTCAGAAGTATCTTGCAGGTCTTATTGAGCTGACGGACAGACAGCGCAGAGTAGCCGATGTTGACAAAACAGGAGTGGTAGATATTTTTGACGCAACAGCAATAAAGTATTTGCTTGTCGGCAGGGGCATCGGATATTGGTGCGATTAGTATAAAATAGTAAAAAATTATCGGCTGTTTCAGGGTTTAATCTGAAACAGCCGATTTTTGATTTTAATAAATTGGATTGTAATTTATTTCTTTGCAAGCTCTTCAATGATTTCCGCAATCAGTTCACGTTCGTCCATATGGTACTTAACGCCCTTGATTTCCTGATAGTCCTCGTGTCCCTTGCCTGCAAGCACAATAATGTCGCCGTCCTGTGCATTCTCCATACAATATCTTATTGCGTCCTTACGGTTGGGAACGACAACGTATTTGCCGTCGGTTTTGTTGATTCCCGTCTTGATGTCCTCAATAATGTCCATTACGTCCTCAAAGCGTGAATTGTCCTCGGTGATTACCGACAAATCGCTTAACCTGCCCGATACCTCGCCCATCTCGTATCGGCGCACCTTTGGTCTGTTGCCGCCTGCACCGAACATTGTAATCAGTCGGTTGGGATTGTAGTGGCGAAGCGTTGTAAGTACGTTTTCCATAGAAAGCGCATTGTGCGCATAGTCGATAAGCAGGGTGTAGTTGCCGGGAACTGTGACAGGCTCAACTCTGCCCTTGACCTTTGCAATCCGCAGTCCTTTAACAATAGCCTCATCGGGAATGTCAAAGAAAGAAACTGCGCATATTGCCGCAAGAGCGTTGTACACGTTGAATTTGCCGGGGATGCCGACGTCAAGAGAAAGTGTTTTCATTCCCTCGGTTTCAAAGTGAACGCCGAGAAAACCGTTTTCGGAAATAAGGTGCTCGTTCTTTGCACGGAGCTGTGCAAGCTCTGAAAATCCGAAGGTCACAACGGGAGATTTTGCGTCTTTTGTGATTTTCTCCCAGTTTTCATCATCAATATTTGCGGCGGCAAGCTTGCATTGACGGAACAAAAGGCTCTTGCAGTAGAGGTATTCACGCAAATCCTTGTGCTCAACACCGCCTATATGGTCGTCAGAGAAGTTTGTAAAAATTCCTGCGTCAAATTCAATGCCTGCAAGTCTGTTGTGCTTGAGCCCGATTGATGACGCCTCAATCACCATTGCACCGCATCCTGCGTTTATCATATCACGCATAGCCTTCTGAATTTCATAGGATTCGGGCGTTGTGTTGTTGGTTTTGTACGTTTTGCCGCCGTAAACAATTCCGAGCGTGCCGATTGTACCTGTCTTTATTCCTGCTTGCTCAAAAATTTCCGCTACCATCGCCGTTGTGGTGGTTTTGCCCTTCGTACCTGTTATTGCAACGGTTTTCAGCTCTCTTGCGGGATTTCCGAAAAACTCGGCGCTCATTAGCGCAAGCGCAAGCCTTGTGTTCTGTGTTTTGATAACTGCAACATTTTGCGGAACTTCAAAATCAAGCTCGTCGCTGATAACAATTGCGGAAGCACCCTTTTCCACAGCCGATTTTGCAAATTTGTGACCGTCGGAGGTGTACCCCTTAAGGCAGACAAACGCAGTACCGTCGCTGACCTTTCGTGAATCGTAGATTATATCCGTAATTTCGGGATTTACGCTGTTTTGCGCAGTATATTCAACATTGACAAGCAAATCAGACAGTTTCATAATAACACTCCGTTTTCTGATATAAATTCAATTATTTTAATTATACCAATTTTTCCCGATTAATACAACTTCATTATGAAAAAAATAAAGATTTTTCAAACAAAACTGACAATTGGTAAAAATTCACTATAATAATTTTATAAAATTCGTTTTTATACGAAAGTTATATAAAGCTTAAAATACTAAAATGACGTATCTATTAAAAGAAAATAGATTTGATTGAGCATATTGCACAATTTCTTTATGAGCAAAATAAACAAAATTATAAATTGAAATTTATGCAATAAGTGAAAACAAGGGTTTAATTGAGTAAAACTATACAAAAAATTAATTGAAATTTAACAATATAGATAAAAAGTACAAAGGGAGTTGAAATTTCGTTGCGTTTTTGATATTATTTATGTAGTGGGACAAAACTGCTTTTGTGCAATTTGCTCCATAAAAATTATTAAAAATATTTTTTTGAAAGAGGGATATTCCAATGAAAAAGATTCTTGCCATTCTTATGGCCGGTGTACTCACAGCTACTGCATTCGCAGGCTGCGGCGGTGGCGGCGAGTCATCAAACACAAATTCAGGTTCATCTTCAAAATCGGGCGAAAGCTCAGCAACCGGTGTTAACGCTTCAACGGTTGACTATGCTTACTTCGGTAATGAGGACAACGTAAAGCTTAAGGTTTGGGCTCCTGACGCTGCTGTAAACCTTGTTAAGAAGCAGATTGAAGAATTCAAGAAGACTTATTCCGAAAAGAAATTCGACATCACAGTTATTGCTCAGGGTGAAAGCGATGCTGCTACTCAGATGCTCAACGACGCTTCTGCTGCTGCAGACGTATTCAGCTTACCGAGTGACCAGCTCAACAAGCTCGTTGACGCAGGCGTTATCGCTCCCGTAGCTAAGGGCTTCACTGATTTTGTAACAACTTCAAATTCAGAAGACACTGTTAAGGCAGGCACAATCAGCGATACTCTTTATGCTTATCCCGAAACAAACGACAACGGTTACTATATGGTATATGACAACACAGTAGTAACAGATGAAGACGCAAAGACTCTTGAGGGCACACTTGCTGCTTGTAAGAAAGCCGGCAAGAAGTTCATCTTCGACGCAGGCGACGGCTTCTATGCTTGTACTTTTGCTTTCACAGCAGGCGCAAAGATTGACGGATTTGAAGAAGACGGCATCACACAGAAGTTTGTTGAGTACGATGAGGACGCAGCTGTAAAGACATTACAGGCTTTTGCAAAGCTCATCAAGGACTACAAGGGTACATTTACTTCACTTAACGTAAAGAACGTTGCTTCAGGCTTCAAGAACGGCACATGCGGCGCAGGTATTGACGGTTCTTGGGATACAAAGGTAAACAAGGAATCACTCGGCGATAAGTTCGGCGCAGCTAAGCTTCCTACAATCAACGTTGACGGCGAAGACAAGCAGCTCGTTTCAATGTTCGGTTATAAGTACATTGGTGTAAACGGCTCTTCTAAATTCCCCAACTCCGCTCAGATTCTTGCTCTCTACCTTTCAGGCGAAGAGTGCCAGAAGCAGAGAACAGAAGAACTCGGCTGGGGTCCCTCTAACGTAAACGTTCAGAAGGATAAGGTTGTTACAGAAAGCCCCGTTCTTAACGCAATCAAGGCTCAGGCTGAAAACTCCTGCACACAGGTAAACATTGCTTCAACATTCTGGACTCCTATGGGTAACCTCGGCAACAAGCTCGTTGCTGACGAGTGGAAGCCCGACGATGCTGACGCAACAAGAAAGCTTCTCCAGGATACAATTAAAAACGTTCGTGACGAAGGTTAATCGGTTTTAATCTGAATTTATAACGTATTGTTTTCGGGGCGCTTTGCAAAAGCAAGGTGCCCCGAATAAAAGCTATTACGCTCTTTCGTAACAACTGCGGAATATTTCCGTTTAGATACACCAAACAAATAATGTTTTGTTATTATGAAAAGCGTAAGTAAAAGATATTATTCGTTTGGTGTATTAACATTAATTTCAATATAATTTATTAGATTATATTTTAAGAGAGATTTGCAGACTTTATTTAAGGAGAGCTCATATGACATATGTAGAATACAAACAGCTCAATCCGTTTCAGAGGTTTGCCCATAATTTTAAGAAATTTATCCTGAACATTCCGCATGCACTTGCTTCTTTCTTTAAGGCAATCGGCAAGGCAATTGTCGGATTTTTCACAGGCATAGGCAAAGGCTTCAAAAACTACGGTGTTACCTTTGTTAAAGGTGACTGGGCTACAAAACTTTCCTATTTAATATTTGGTTTCGGTGATATTCACAAGGGTAAATATTATAAAGGAATCCTCTTTTTCCTAACAGAAGTGCTCTATGCACTCTATATGATTTTCTTTGGCTGGACTTATTTACAGAAATTCAACACACTCGGTACAGATGTAACAAAGCAGGGCTATAACGATCTGGGTATGCCTGTAACTGAATACGGCGATAACTCAATGCTTATCCTGCTTTATTCGGTACTTTCAATCGTAATTACAATTCTTGTTTTTGCGGTTTATATTGCAAACATAAAAGACGCATATCACCATCAGGTTATGAGAGCCGAGGGTGGAAAGCCTACATCGCTTAAGCACGATGTAAAGGAATTCCTTGACGGTAAATATCACATTACCCTTCTCTCATTCCCGACGCTTATGATTGGCATTTTCAACATTATGCCAATGCTATTTATGATTTTGATTGCGTTCACAAACTACGACCAGCAGCACCTTCCTCCGGGAACACTGTTTACCTGGGTTGGTTTTGATAACTTCAGCTCGCTGTTCAACTTCGTTGACAGTGCAACAAAGGCTACAACGTTTATCGAACTCACAAAATGGACATTAATCTGGGCTGTAGTTGCTACATTTACTAACTACATTCTCGGTATGGTAGTTGCCCTTATGATTAATAAGAAGGGTATCAAGTTCAAGGCTTTGTGGAGAACACTTTTCGTTATTGCAATCGCTGTTCCCCAGTTCGTATCTCTCCTTCTTATGAATCAGATGCTCCAGACAAACGGTGCCATCAATATTCTGCTTTCATATTTCAACGGCGGTGTCAATCCGCAGATTCAGTTCCTGAACAGTACAACGCTGATGGCGAGATTGACGGTTATTATTGTAAACCTATGGGTAGGTATTCCGTACACTATCCTTTCAATGTCGGGTATTCTTATGAATATTCCGGAGGACTTGTACGAATCGGCACGTATTGACGGTGCAAGTCCTGTTAAAACATTTACAAAGATTACGCTGCCTTATATGATTTTCGTTACCACACCACAGCTTATTACACAGTTTGTTGGTAACATCAACAACTTCAACGTAATCTTCCTTTTAACGGGCGGCGGTCCTTCTACAGAACAGTTCTATCAGGCAGGACGAACCGATATTCTTGTAACCTGGCTGTTCAACCTGACTATGGGTTCACAGGACTACGGTCTTGCGGCGGCAATCGGTATTCTTGTATTTATAGTATGCGCAACTCTGTCGCTGCTGATTTACAACAATTCTAAATCTATGAAAGATGAGGAGGCGTTCTCATGATAAAAAGCTATAAGTTAAGACGACACATTGCGAATGGCCTCATTTATCTTCTCCTTATTATTTTGGGTATCATTTGGATTTCTCCGTTTGTTTACCTGGTAATGCACTCTTTCAGAGCAGAAGGTCTTATTGCTGTTGACCATCTTATTCCGCAGCAGTGGACATTCCAGAACTACATAGACCTGTTCACGGGTGCAGGCGGAAACGCTTCCATTAACTTCCCGAGATGGTTCCTCAATACATTCGTAGTTGCTATTTTCAGCTGTATTATTTCAACGGTTTCCGTACTTATGGTAAGTTACGCATTCAGCCGTCTGAGATTCGGCGCTCGTAAAAAGTTTATGAATGTCGGTATGATTCTCGGTATGTTCCCCGGCTTTATGACAATGATTGCTATCTACTATCTGTTAAAGGCAATGGGTCTTACAGGTACACTCGTAGCTCTTGTTATCTGCTACAGCTGCGGTGCAGGTCTTGGATTCCAGATTTCAAAGGGCTTCTTCGATACGATTCCGAGGGCTCTTGACGAAGCCGCCACAATTGACGGTGCAACAAAGAATCAGATTTTCTGGAGGATTATTCTTCCTATGTCTAAACCGATTGTAGTTTATACGGTTCTTACATCATTCATCGGTCCTTGGACAGACTTTATTCTTGCCAAGATTATTATGGGTGATAACCTTGATAACTACACGGTTGCTATCGGCTTGCAGAAGATGCTGAGTAACGACTTTATCAATACTTACTATAAGCAGTTCCTTGC
>CAMKNF010000020.1 GCA_946414115.1 uncultured Ruminococcus sp.
TTACGTTAATTTAGATGGCAACGGCAGTGTAAAAGACGTTGAGGTTGTCAATATTTTCAACACTGACAAAACCTGCAAAATAACAGACTACGGCAATTATTCATCGGTTAGGAATATGAACACCACCGACAAGATAAGCTATTCAAACGGCAAAACGACAATTGACGCCGGCAAAGGCAGAATTTACTACGAAGGAAAACAAAAGGACACCGCTATCCCTTGGGATATTTCAATCAGCTACTTCCTTGACGGCAAGGATTATTCGGCTGACGAAATTGCAGGCAAAAGCGGAAAACTCAAAATCAGAATAAAGATTACTGACAACAGGCAAAGCGATGATAATTTCTTTGACGGCTTTGCACTGCAAACTACGGTTACACTTGACACTGACAAATGCAGTAACATCACTGCAAGCGGAGCAACCGAGGCAAACGTCGGAAGTAAAAAAAACAGCTCACCTATACAACGATGCCGTCAAAGGGTGCTGATATAGAAATCACGGCAGATGTAAAGGATTTTGAGATGTCGGGAATTTCAATCAACGCAGTCCCCCTCTCTCTTGAAATTGACGTTGACGACAAGGAACTGACTGATAAAGTATCCGAAATGAGCAACGCAAACTCAAAGATAAATGACGGTGCAAAATCCGTTGACGATGGCGCAGAAGAATTAAAAAACAGCGTTAAGGGTGAACTAAAGGACGGCAGTTTAAAACTTCTTGACGGAGCTGAGGATTTGAAAAGCGGTGCGTCGGAGCTTAATATCGGTACAGTTCAGCTAAAGGGCGGCACTTCCTCACTGAAAGTCGGTGCAGATTCGCTTGACATCGGAGTAAATTCACTCAATACAGGAATTAAGACTGTTGAAAACGGACTGAAACAGCTAAACGAAAAATCCTATACATTAACGAGCGGTTCATCACAAATTAAAACTTCGCTTATTACAATTCAGTCGGCACTTAACGGCGTTTCACTTTCAACCGATAAGCTCACCGAGCTTTCGTCAGCTTCTTCACAGATTAAATCGGGAATTACACAAATCACAAACGGTATTGAACAGCTTGAACAGAACACAAGCTTTCAGGCTTATGAAGCGGCTATGGCACAGAACGGACTCGACGTTGAGTCACTCCGCCAAAGCAATGCCGCCACCGCAGAAAATATCACTCTCACTATAACCTCTTTGCAAACGCAGGTTGAAACTCTCAAGCAGGCAGGCTTTGACACAACCGAGCTTGAAACACAGCTTGCAAGCCTTTTACAGATTGCACAGCTTTTGTACACAAACAACCTCTGCATAGGCGGAACCGAAAGCTATCTCAATCAGGTTAATACCTCTATAGATGAGCTTCTTGCAGGGGCAAAAAATCTTGAAACAAAATATGAAGAATTTGACAAGGCAATCAATGAGCTTGTAAATAACATCAGCAATTTAAGCTACAATGTTTCGGTGCTTGCCGGAGCAATCAATCTGCTTGTCGAAAGCTATGGTGAATTTGATTCGGGACTTAACGAATACACAAACGGCGTTGCGGCAATAGTCAGCGGCTTTAACGAAATCAGTTCAGGCTGTACCACGCTTACAAACGGAAGCAAGGAGCTTTACAGCGGTGCAAAGCTTCTTGACGATAACACTTCGCTTGTTGCAAGCGGTGCAAAGTCGCTTTATTCAGGCACAGACGGTCTTGACACAGGTGCAAAATCACTTGACGACGGCGTTGAAAAGCTAATAAACGGCGCTGAAGAATTGCAGAGCGGGACAGGAAAGCTAAAAGACGGAACAAAACAGTTAAACGACAAAACAAGCGGTCTTGACACAGAAATATCAGATAAAATCAACGATATGATAGACAGCATGACAGGCTCGGACGTCGAGCTTAAGTCGTTCACCTCCGATAAAAACACGAGTATAAATTCTGTTCAGTTCGTCATCAAAACTGAAGATATAAAGGTTGAAGAGCCTGAAGAATCAAAAGCAGAAACCAAAGATAGCCTTTCCTTCTGGCAAAAGTTTTTAAAGCTTTTCGGAATTGAATGATTGTCAAACAACCTCACTGCACACAAAACAGACAGGAACAACTGCCTGTTTTGTGTGTGAAATATTATATTTGCAAATATATACTCACATCAAAACAGGTCATTGACAAAACCGATTATTTTATGTATAATAACTATTACATTTAAAATAAAAAACATATGCGGGTGTGGCGGAATTGGCAGACGCGCTAGATTTCGGTCACGCTACCTTAGTGAAACAATTTAATATTTTGATTTTCGCAAGTTTATCTTGTTGAAATACACACGTGCGGGCGTGGCGGAATTGGCAGACGCGCTAGATTTAGGTCACGCTACCTCTGTGAAACAATTTAATATTTTGATTTTCACAAGTTTAACTTGTTGAAATACACACGTGCGGGCGTGGCGGAATTGGCAGACGCGCTAGATTTAGGTTCTAGTGTCAACCGATGTGCAGGTTCAAGTCCTGTCGCCCGCACCACCCTGAAAAGTCCGATTTTGTCGGGCTTTTAATATTTGTGATCTTAAGAGGGAGAACTTATGGATTATTCAGATTTTATGTATATATTTTATTTTGCTATGCTTATAGTTGTAATAGTATATTTTTATATCTTTTTCGTACTGTATAGCAGTAAAATTAAAAAAAGCAATCAACTTGTAGATTTTAAGTTATATAGAATTATAAATTCAATATATAATCAGAATTTAGGAATAAAAGAATCATATCAACAATTAATAACCAACTACTTAATTCATATAAAGTATTCTATAACTAAGGAGCAAAATTTACAAGAATCCCTTGAAAAAACAATTTATTGCTTTGATGCATATAGTGATAATCGATTTAGAAAATTATTTGGAGAAGATAAAAACCCTAAAATTCGTTCATTTATTATTGACATACTTGATTACATAAATACAAACTATCCATTTTCAAAAATACCGCAAAAAGAAGCTTCTTTACTTAAAATCATTAAAGAATCTTTAGATAACAATAACATAGATCTTGGCAATACTGCGGTTAATCAATTATCTGAAGAAATTGGATTAAAAGAGAAACGACAATTAAAGTTAGAGTCACAGAATAAATTATCAACAATAATTTCAATTGTAGGTATAATACTCACTATTTTTTTCGGGATATTGTCTCTTATACAGACAATAAATTAAAGCACAAAAACAGTCATACACACTTTTCATTATCCGTGAGTGTGTATGACTTTCTTATGCGATAAACGCTTTTTCTGTTAAGTTACCGTTTTCATCATAACAATCCTTATGTCTTTGAAATTTACCGTTCAGCTTGATTTTAATTTTAAGCTTTTTATTTTTCTCTGTGATGATTATTTTATCTACAAGCAATCTGAGGTTTGCGTCACTGATTGCTCCTTCCTTGATGATTTCTTCGATGATTTCAACGCTGTCTTTCATTTCAGCTTTGCGCTTTTTGATAGTGGAGTTGTAATCCTGAATGGACTTAATTTCATCCTCAAGTTTTTGAATATCCGACTCACATTTTTCAAGCATTTCTGTGTAGATATCTGCGTGTTCCCTATCCCTGATTCTCTCAAGTAAGATTTCCTTTTGGTCAGATTTACGCTGTGCAAGTCTTGTATTGAGCTGTTTCAGTTTATTATTTACCGAGCTTTTATTGCTCATCCATTTCTTGACATCCGATTCTATTGATTTGTAGTTTGCAAGCGCTTCATCCTTGATTGACATAAGCTCGTCATAAATCAGCTTATCCAAATACTCCTCATCAATCCTGTGTGCCGTGCAGTGCTCCTTGCCATAGCGGTGATAGCCGTTGCAGTTGTATTCGATGCGTTCGGGTTTATCTTTCCACTTACGCTTTTTGCATACGAATGTGCAACCGCAGTCACCACATTCTATCAGTCCTGTGTAGCGGTGGCAAGGATTACCTGAACTCGCTCGAACATTATTACGCTTTGAAGATAATAAAAATTGCACCTGTTCCCATTTCTCCTTTGAGATAATGGCAGGTGCAAAATTTTCGTGTTTAAATTGTTCTTCCTCAGGCAAAGCCTTTCTGATATGATTAATTTTACTGGTATAGGTCTTGTGACAGGTTACCGTTCCTATGTAAAACTCATTCTGCAAAATCCGTTTTACCGTTGTGTTCACCCATAAGTACCTGCCAGTAATTTCGGGCTTATGGAAAGGCAGTTTCTTGTTATACATTTTGTTCTGATAATACTGCGGTGATTTTATGCCCTCATCATTCAGCTTCTTTGCTATTGCTTTTAAGCCGTAGCCTGATAGGTAGAGGTCAAATATCTTTCTGACAATCTCCGCTTCTTCCTCGATAATCACAATTTCATTTGTATTCTTATCCTTAAAATATCCAAGCGGTACTGTAATCACAATACCGTTTTTCTGTTTCTGCTTGTAGCCTGCTCGGATTTTCTTTGAAATATCACGGGCGTACATATCGTTGAAAATCCCCTTGAAACCTATCATCAAATCATCATCTTCATTGCTTGTGTCAATGTTTTCTGTAACCGACAGCACCCTGACATCATGTTCACGAAGATAATCAATGAACATCGCAGTCTGTGTTCTGTGTCTGCCGAGTCGGGATAAGTCTTTTACGATAATAGCTTCAATCGCCTTATTCTCGACCTGTTCATAGATTTTGTTTATGCCTTCACGATTGAAGTGCATACCGCTTACATTATCATCAAAAGACTCACCGACAATTTCGTGATTATTTGCATTTGCATATTCTACTAAAATGTTTCGTTGATTGTTAAGAGAATTGAGTTCAGCATCTTCATCTCTTGACAGCCTGTAATATAGCCACACTTTCATTATCATTCTCCTCTCGTTTGTTATTTGAATATTGTGGTCACACCACCTCGGTGCAACCACAACATATCACAACTTGTTTCTAATATCCAGCTATTATGCTGACTTTTTGAAATTAAATTTATCATCATAATCATCAGGTAAAAGATGATTTTCTGTAAGGTAATCCTTAATTATACTTTTCAAAAAGGTATTAAACTGCTCGTCTGTTCCTAAATAATCAAATTCAACTGATTCAACAATAATAGGATTTTCTTTGCGTGCCATAAGACAACACAACTAAACGCTTAATTATTTTTCCACCATCACTCCTTTACCACTGGAATTTTAATACTTAATTTGTACATAACAAAATCCTCTTTTCTTAAATAAGATTACAGGCTCATATTAAATCCGTTATCTTCTTTAATTTTTTCTTCAACCTCAATTTCCTCGTTGCTATCAGAAATAATATTCATAAACATTCCGGCAACTGAACCTATGAAAGCACCTATATTACTGCCATTTTGCTCGGCTACAATCCGCTTTCTGCGTTCTTCTTGATCTTCCGATTCATCATCAATTATCCGAGAAAGTGATTCAGCAAGAGAGTTGATACCGCCGAGGACAGCACAGTTATTGCTATCCATTTTAAGGTTGTCAGCAGAGTTGACTTCTTCACTTGAGAGGCTATTGCTGATTCGAGTTCCTGACCTTTTTGTAAGGTATTGTTCAAAAACTCCTCTTGACTCTTCCCAGCCTGTTCGATAGATTTCGTCATCTGCGTTTGCACCGACTTGATTTCTTTCAGAGTCTGTTCCGAAACTTTCTTCAGCTCCGTCTGACAATTCTTCAAACTTGTTTCCATATACTCCTGTTCGATTTCTAAAATCTGTTTCAGATAATCTGTCATCTGTTCTGTATTTGGAATGTTTGAAATTCGGTTGTACAGCTCCGGCTGAAATGTTATTGCCGTTCTCAACAGATTGAGTTCTTCCTCTCTGACCTGTGACGGAATAGAAATCACTTTCGTTTCTCCTGAGAGCAGTTCTATCGCAGTTAGTGAGTTGCTGTTTCTCTGTTTGAGATTTCCCAAAATATTGTTCTTGCCTGTATCTGAATTCATTTTCCATACTTCCTTTCAAATATTTACCATTGTGCAGTTTTATATCTCTGCATTTCATTTTGTTGGGACATTGATAGGTGATGTATTTCCTGTCATCTGTCCAGGTTACCGAGTAACCCATAATTGACATTGCGTTTATGAAATCTTCTTTGCTTCCGCTTATATTCATTGCTTTGTCTATGTCATTCATCAGTTTGAATTTCCAGCTCTGACCTTTGACTGCGGTGCGGTATTCTCTTGTTGAGATTTTCATACCGTCCTTGTTGTAAGGTTCAAGGGTAGAGAGATTATGATGTCTGCAAATTTCATCACTCAAGGCTCGTAATGATTTGAGTGTGTTTGGATTCTGACGAAGCTTTTTGCCGTTCTCAAAACTAACAGAGTTGATTACAAAGTGGGAATGAATATGCTGTGCATCACAATGTGTTGCAACTAAAACTTCATATCCTGTCCACGCTTTCTCGGCAAACTCTATAGCTATCTCATGAGCTTTCTGCGGTGTAATATTTTCTTCGGGTGAGAATGATTGAACGTACTGATAGAAATTCATCCCGTCAGTTTTACCGTATGACTTTTTAGTAGCCATAAACTCTTTGAATGCATTTTCACCGTCACAATTAATTCCGCTGACAAGTCTTTGATTTGAAATCTCATCATAGACTTTCTTATCCTGACAGCAGTAATCTATAACACCTTTCATTGCACTAATTGATTGCTTTGACTCACGGATATATGTCACGGTCGCCATTACTTTTCCTCCGACAGTTTTATGATTGCATCATAGATTTTTCTTTGCATAGCAATCATTTCACTAAAGTTGTATGAATTAAAAGCACCGCTGTTTATCTTTCTCGTTATCTGATTCAGATTGTTGCCAATCCTTTTCAGTTCAACAAGTAACGGTTGCAAATCAACTACTTTGATTTCACTTTGTAATGAAGATTTTAAAATATACTCGGTCAATGATAATTTGGATTTTTTAGCTTTTGAAATAATAGCTGATTTTTCAGTTTGAGTTAATCTGATACTTAAGGTTTGATTTCTCTTACGATTTTCTATTTTTATGCACCTCCGTGTTAAAGTGGGTCCGGGCTTCGCTCGTGGGGTCCCCGAAAAGACAAGTCTTTTTGGGGAAAGGAGCAACCGCCCGAAAAGAGACGCCTTTGCCGTTAAGGCAAAGGCAAGCTACCAAGGGCGAGTTGCGACGCGCGGACAGCCGGGCGCTCTGCTTGCCCCGGACAAGTCCGGGAAATGTAGCCCAAACCTCTGCTTCTAATATTAAATTTCAATTCTGCCGTAATTCGCACAAATTTCGATTTTTGCTTTCAGTCGTGTACTTTTTCTCCCTTTGCAAAACAATCGCACAAATCGGCTCACGTTGGCTGACACGGCTCGTCAGGGTCGCAAGTGACGAAAGGAACGCAAGTTTTGTCACTAATAATATTTCCGTCATTTAAGGCACTTGAGTCACTGTCGGGCATATAGTGAACATTTACAAACCTTTTACCGTTACTTCTGTATGAGCTAAAGAAAACATCGTTATCCTCTAATTCGTAACGCCATTTATTCATCATCTGCTTTAACGCTTTTGCAGAGATTTCCTTACAGCAGAAAGAATTAAATTCTTCTGTGAACTCAGAGTTTGTCCCCTTGAAGACAATCTTTTGTTTCATAAATTCAATTAACGAATTCATTTCTTCCGGCAAAAGTATTTCAGGACTTTCTACACTGTCCGAAACTAAATCCCATATATGATTGTCTTTTGAAAAGTTCAGTTCCAACTCTCTGTACTCAATATCTCTGCCTGTACAAATCATTGTTGCGTTGTTCTGACTACGCTTGCTCTTATCAAGAATAAATGTTGTATCAACCGCACCGCTGATTCCTGTTGTGCCTGAGATTTTATTCAGAGGATCATTGTCACCCTGCTTTCGCAGATGATGTACGAGCAGAAGAGAAATTTTCAGCTTGTCCGCTAATCTTTTCAGCTCCTCAATTTCCTGATAATCATTTGCGTAAGTAGTATCCTTATTCTTACTTCGTATCATCTGAAATGTATCTATGACAACAAGAACCGTATCTTTATGCTCTGCGACAAAACTTTCAATCTGTTCTGCAAGTCCGTCCGACATCGAACACGATGATGTTGCAAAGAAGACATTGTTCGGAACTTCGTCTGTAATCTCATTCAGCCTCTGTTGAATCCTGCTCAGGTTATCCTCAAGGCAAAGATACAGGGTAGTTCCTTTCACTGTTTTAAAATTCCACACTTCCTCTCCTTTGGCTATGCGAACACACCAGTCAAGCACTAACCACGACTTACCTATCTTCGGAGCACCGCAAAGCAGAGATACTCCCTGGGGAAGCAATGAGTCGATGCAAAAGTTTATTGGATTGATTCGCATATCCATTAATGTTTCACCGTCAATGACAGTAAGCTTTTTATTTTTACTCATTGTAATATTTCCTTTCCAAAATTCTCTTATAAACAAAAATTGCTCCCACCTAATAAAAGTGGAAGCATAAACTATATTCAGCACAATCATATGTCATCAGCTCCTTCTAAATCCATAGAGATAATTGCATAAAGCATCAGACTAATTTATTTGTAATGAAATTGAAATCTATGCTATGCAACTGTCCCTCTACTTATAAGGACACTTGTAATCGGTTTGTAAACCTATTTTTTAATAATTTACGATAATTTGTAAAAACAAAAATGCGGCGCCTATGTTTCCATAGACATCCGCATTCGGCTGAGCAATTTTTTCAGTCGCTTGGATATTGCCATCTTACTGACATTAAAGAATTCTCCGATTTTCTCCATTGAGTCATTACAATAGAAGTAGAAATAAATCAGAGTCTTATCTTTAAACGAAAGATTGAGCATAACAGTACGCAGTTTTTCAAGCATGAGGCTCTTGATAACTTCACATAGAGTAGGATTGTCAAAAGAACTTTGTGTAGCATTTGCCGACACTGTTTCAGACTCACTCTTACTAATGTGTCTGCGGTAGCTTCGTTCTTCAGCGGATTGCCTCTTTCTGTCGTTCTCAAGAAATTCTGCTACCTCGTCAGATACTGAAATATCACTTCCGCCATAGTTAATGGTCTTTCCCAAATGTATTCCTTTCCGCCGCGGAAAGGTCACTATAGGTATCCGAAACAGCACCATAGTTCTGTTGACTTCAAGGTTTTATCCTGATGATGGCGTAGGTTGCCTCAGGCGCATCCAAGAAATCTGAGATCACACAGTCGTGACCTCATCGGCATTTTTATTATCATAGGCACATGCCTTATGATTCGAGTTGAGTGTTTATTATAGCATAATATTTATTTTGGGGCAATATTTGCTTCTTTAATAAACAAACCAAATTCCTATAATAAATAGTTGGAGTGTTTAAATATAATCGTCTTAATTGATTACGTATCTGTATTTTATTTACGCAAATCTAATTTGATGACCTTTCAAAAATTAATCCATTGTTTCATATTCTTTTGTTAACATATAGTCTAGAATCGTTGTCTTGATTTTTTGATAATAATATGTATTTTTATAAACTAAACTTTCAACTATAGGATAAATCATAAATAAGCAACCTAATACAATGAATCCTAGAATATAAATTCCTAATGATGCCAATGGATCTATTTCGCTAAAAATATCAAATAAACTAACCACAAAGGCAATTAACATAGGTATAAAAACTACAGATATTATATTTTTGACTATTTCATAATCTTTATTTTTATATCCTAAAAAATAATCACATTCTCTCAAGAGTAAATTCAAACTTTCCTTTGACCAAGTAATTTTTCTTTCTTCAAAAGTACTTTTAAGTATTTTAATATTATTTTCATTGTGTTCTATTATTACTTCTGCTTTATGTAACTTGTTGTTTTTAATTTTGTTTATTGCTAATAAAACTGCTATCCAAACTGCACAGATAGCAAATGCGATAGAACCATATATATTACTTCCATAAATATTTTGTAATATTACCGCAAAAAATATCAAAGCTGTCATTATAATTACGCTGACAAAAAATATTTTCTCAAATAAAGTATAAGGCTTTTTCGTATAACATAACTTCTCATTTCGCCTATAAGCTAAAATAAATAATTCCATTTCATTAACCCTTTCTTTTGTTTATTTTTATTGTTCTCTAAGTAAAATTGTGAGATCTATTTTTTCAGAACGTTTTACTGCACTCCTGCATACGAGTAAAAGTATTAAAATAAATAACATTATTATAAAAACTATTTGAGTTAGTGTGATACTAACGGTCATTTCCATTATCGTATTACCCACCAAAGTAAAAAGATACGGATTCACAAAGATACTACTCAAGAACATTGTGGTAATTATCCCTACCGCAATTGATATCAACCCCAAAAACAAATATTCAGAAAATATTATATAGAATATTTGTTTTGATTTATAACCTAACGAACGATACAAGGCGAGCTCGTTTGTTCGGCTGTTTACATTGTTTTTGGCAAACATAAAGAAGCCAAACACTACCATTACAATAAAAAAAGCAAGCATAGCAAGCAGAATATAGAGCGCAGTATTGTATGTATCTGCATCAATCATACTAGGCTGTCTGTATGCAGTTCTGATAAACAAAACATCATCAAGCGCTTTTTCAGTGTTTTCAGCGTTATCAATCAGAATTATATAGCTCTTATCACTCGAAATAGACAAGCCGCCCGATGAAGCGTTTTTTAAAACTTCATCTGTGTACTTATTCAAATCCGCCTGCGGAATCAGTATTTGAGTATCCGAATACAAAGGGTCAGACGTACTGTATGCACCGACTACCTCTACTTTGTGCGAATTATCACACTCGTCAATGAAAACAAGCGTTTTGCCGATAAGACTCTCTCCCGAAATATCATAAATTCTGTTATCCTCAGGATTAAAGTCCCTTATATTCTGCGGAACAAGAGCAACGCCTGTTTCGCTTTCGTCAAACGCTCTGCCTGAGGTAATCACGGCTTCGCTTCCCGTGTGAATAAAACCTAACGAATAGCCGTCGTGCAAAGTTCCGCTTGTTTCGGAAACGCCAAGCAATGAAGGCATTTTATATACCGTTTCAACGTGTTCAAGCTTTTTGATTTCATCAATATTCTGTTTTATCAGTTCATCTGACGAATCTGCTTTAAACTCGGTTACAAGCTCTCTGTTGGAAATATGATTATTAATTTTTTCCTCAATATTCGCTTTCAAAGGAAAAGCAATGCTTACTGAAATAAGTATGAGAACTGTTGAAAAAATAATAAAGATACAGTAAAGAGCGGTTGAAAGCTTGTTTGATGCAACAGAGGATTTTAAAAGCATATTGAGATTTCTGTTCTTCATTTTACTTTTCCTCTAAAACTCCGTCTTTCATAATGCAGATTCTGTCGGCAAAATCTATTACTGCGTCGTTGTGACTGACAACAAGCACGCCCTTGCCCGACTCTGTAAGCTTTTTAAGCTCTTCAAAAATCATCAGTTCATTTTTACTGTCAAGGTTTCCTGTAGGCTCGTCTGCAAGGATAAAATTGGGATTATTGGCAAGCGCTCTTGCAATTGCAACCCTCTGCTGTTCACCGCCCGAAAGCTCTGACGGATAGTGGTCAATGCGGTGTGAAAGTCCGACTATTGCAACAAGCTCCTCTGCCCTTTGCTTCATTTCCGCTTTGTTTTTAAATTCGCTGTTTATCAGCATCGGCACCATAATATTCTCGTAAACCTTGAGGTGAGAATTAAGGTGGAATGCCTGAAATACAAAGCCGAGGAATTTCATTCTGACATCGGCAAGCTTGTTTTTGTCAAGCTTTGATACGTTTTCTCCGTTGATTATCACTTCGCCCGAAGTGCAGGAATCAAGCAAGCCTGCAATCTGTAAAAGCGTACTCTTGCCGCTTCCCGACTGTCCCATAACTGCAATAAATTCTCCCTCGCTCAATTTGAGCGAAACATTATCCATTGCTGTGACTTTATTATTGTATATTTTTGAAACATTTTTTAACTCTATTGTTTTCATATTTGCCTCTCAATCTAATTCATTACATTTATCGGCTGAATATCAGTTAATTTTTTAATCAGGATAACTTGACAAATTAGAGGAATAATTATTGATGTTGCTAACGATACGCAAACAAAAAGCAGGAATAAGCGCCAGTCAATTATATACACAAGCGTCTGATATTCTCCGTGAACAAATATATAATTAGTTAAAGCGACAAGTGCCGCTGACAAAGTGCCACCGATTAAAAAGCCTTTTAGTGTGAGTGACAACTGTTCGTAACACATACAAGCAAATATCTGCCTGTTTTTATAACCTATAGCCTTCAGCAAGCCTATGTAACTCTTTCTTTCATTAACGGAAGAAACTGACGACTGTACCAACATAATAACCGTCAGGATAAGAAGTGCAAAAATTAAAAATACACCAACCGTACCGAATAAATTTGCCATCAAAACTGTACTGTCATTAATTAACTGTTCAGGCGAGTTTGCAATAGAATATCCCATTCGGCTTACTTCATTAAATATGTACGGTAAGTTATCAAAATCGTCGGCTACAACATAATAACTGTGCAACGAAGAATCGTTCCACCACCTTGAAAGTTTACTTTCATTAGCCGACAAATCAACTCCCGCCGATTCTAATGCCATTTCTGTCATTTTTAAATCGGTTTCTCTTGAAACGAATATATCCCCAAAATAACCCGATTTTGCAGGAGTGCAGTAATAGGTTCCGACAATTTTTAATTTATACTCTGGTGACGGCAGCACCTCATCAGTATTGCTTGAAACCGTATCCTCCCTGTAATTATATATAACGCTTACATTATCGTTATACCCTTTTACCGTAATTGTTTTACCAATCATAGTTGTCCCGTCAATATAATCGAGATCTTCGTAGTTACTGTTTTCGAGTTCAAACGGATAAAATATGCTCGGTACTATACAACTGAAAATCGGTGAATCATCTAAATTCTTGCCGGCTGTTATGGTTTTTTCTTCATCACCGATTAATCCGCATATGTAAACTGTAGTATTTTCATCTTTAATCTTTTCATCAATTTTGTCCGGACTTCCATTTTCATTGTCAACATCTAAAATACTAAACATACATACCCCTCTGAAACCGGCAATATCATCCACCGAAGAAACATGTTCAACATTTTCAATTGATGAAATTGCGTCATCGGTAAGCGGTAAAAGCCACGGGTCAAGCTCCAGTGATCTCGCCCTGTAGTCCTTTTTGTATTCATTTAGTGCCTGAGCTGTCACTGCCGTAAAACAAGATATGACCGTACAAGCTATTACAAGTAAACACATCAGCACTATAACTGCATTGCTTTTTTTGTTCCCTTTTATATTTGCTTTTGATAATAATCTAATATATGAGTATTTCATAATGTTTCACCACAAGTAAATGACAGGGACTGTCACTATTTATTTTGACAGTCCCCGAATTAATTTAGTAGGTTCTTAAAAGGGTGGCAGAAACTCTGAATCCACCGTTACTTACATTTTTGTATTGAACATAATAGGAACCTGAGGGCACTGATTGACCATATGTTACAGCGATAACAGCAGGATAATTTTTGGTTAATGTGAAATCTTTCCATCCGTAACTTTTGTTTAGCCCCTCATTAACCGCTCTTGCGCTGTTATTTGATGTACTATAACCGTCAAATATTGTTGGATAACTTCCAAAATTCTCAGACATTTTTCCAGTGCCACCCATACTTGTTGATATACTGGTCATTACACCGGGATTTGTAGGAAGAGAAACCGTATGAGTCCATTGAT
Source organism: uncultured Ruminococcus sp. (assembly GCA_946414115.1). Lineage (GTDB taxonomy): Bacteria > Bacillota > Clostridia > Oscillospirales > Acutalibacteraceae > Ruminococcoides. The sequence goes on from CAMKNF010000020.1 coordinate 13,766, forward strand.
AGGTTTTAGCACTCGCACTTATAGCCATAGCTGATGAAAGAGCACATACTGCCGCTAAAGCAGTTAATGTTATTTTTTTGACTTTACTTACCTTGTGTTTCATAGATTGAAACCTCCTTTTTAATGTATCTGTAATTTGTTGCAACAAAAATAACAGTTATTTCAAAATGCATCTATTATTTCCATAGACATTATTTACAGTTTTATAATAACATTCACAAATCATTTTGTCAATATATATTTTGTTATCCGTAATATTGATTTTTAAAATTATTTGTTGTATAATGTTTTAAAAGGATAGAATGTGAGGTAATTATGGCTAATAAAAATAATTTTATTAACGGAATAACTGAATTATTGATTCTTTCTATTCTCAATAAACATGATAGTTATGTGTATGAGATAGTTAAATCAATAACCGAGTTTTCAGGCGGCCTGCTATCAATTTCACAAAACACAATATATACAGCTACTTACAAACTTGAAAATGAAGGAAAAATAACTGAATATTCAAAACTTGTAGGAAAAAAAAGAACCCGTATATACTATCATATTGAATCTTCGGGTATTGATTATCTAAGAGAAATTTTTGTCAATTATAAAAATACAACAGACGGTGTAAGAAATATTCTTGCCGCTCTGTCTGAAGAAGGTAAAGGTGAGTCCAATGAATAAGATATGTAAACAATATATTTCTGAAGTGAAAACACTCTTCCCAATTATGGGTAAAAATGAAAAAATCTATGTAAATAAACTGAAGAAACATCTTGAAAACTACTGCGAGGAATCGTGTATCGCTTCAAAACAAGAATTGTACGAAAGCTATGGTCATCCAAATGATATTGTAAATGATTACTTTTCATCTGCTGATACGGAATACATAGTCAAAAAAATTAAAATATCAAAATATATTAAAATCGCTATAACATCCTTGCTGGTTATTGCTCTTGCTACAGCTTCGATTTACTGCACTATTCTGATTAGAGAACACGAAATTTTTGCAAGAGAAGAAGTTGTAATTTGTGAGCAAACAATTGAGGAAATTGATTAAAGGAGATACTATTCTATGAAAAAATTAATTACGACATTGCTGATATCAGCACTTTTTATCAGTACAGTTTTCTGCATTCCTGCTAATGCAACTGTTACATTAGAAAACACTCAAACTACAATTGAATTGTTGGAAAACGGAGATTATATTGAAACTGTGATAAGTTGTGTCACAGATAAAAAAGGATTTGACTATTCGACATACGCTACTCAAACCAAAACAGGTAAAAAAACTTCTTCATATAAAAACAGCAGTGGTACTGTATTATGGTCAGTTTCTGTAACAGGTACTTTTTCATATAACGGCAGTACTGCCACCTGCACAAGCAAATCTCACAGCGCCACATCATACTCATCCAGTTGGTCAATCAAAAGCGTTTCATCAACTAAAAGCGGTAATTCTGCCACTGCAAACGCTGTTGCAACACATAAAACTTCTGTAGCATCAAATGATTATTCGTTGTCTGTAACTTTAAGATGCAGTGCTAACGGAACTTTATCTTAAATACCAAATCATACAAAACATTAATGTCAATGCTGTGACAGAAAATATCGTAGCACATCTTACATCGTAAAATTTAATAATTAAAAAAGGCATGCACTCTTTTCGTAAAGATTAGGGTGTATGCCTTTCTTATTCTTGCTGTAATGATGCGGATGCTATTAAAAGTATTTTATCTCGTAATGAAGACAACAGCATTAATTTTAATGTAAAGTTAGAAAAAAACATTAAAACAAAATCGCAATTAAGAAAAAGAATAGAACAATGTTTCTCAGGCACTGCAGATATTGCTCTGTTTTACTATTCTGGACATGGATATATTGATTCAGTTGGTGGATATTTAGTTACTCCTGATTATGATGAGTATGATTATGGTGTTCCCTTGCAAGATGTTCTAACAATAGCTAACCAATCGGAATGTAGAAATAGAATTGTCATTCTTGATAGCTGTCACTCTGGCTTTATGGGAACAATAAAAACTGTTGGACAAGATACAGCTATTATTAATGAAGGTGTAACAATTCTTACCGCAAGTATGGCACAGGAAACATCAATTGAGGCAAATGGTCACGGCATATTTACAACGCTACTTTTAGAGGCATTATCTGGTTGTGCTGCAGACATTACTGGGAGTATTACTCCAGGTGGAATTTATGCATATATTGATAAAGCTTTAGGTCCATGGAGTCAACGACCAGTTTTTAAAACAAATACCACGAGATTTGTTTCTTTGAGAAATGTTGAACCTCAAGTTGATTTAAGTATTATTCGAAATTTAGTCAAATATTTTAAGAATGAAAATGATCAACTACCCTTAGATCCATCTTTTGAACCGACTAATTCCCCAAAGATAGAACATGAAATAATTACTCCGTACGCTGTTCAAAATAACACTAATATTTTTTTTGAGTTACAAAAACTAGAAGGAGTCGGAATGATTACTCCGGTTGATGAAGAACATATGTATTTCGCAGCTATGAAATCAAAGGCATGTAAATTAACGTCTATCGGAAAACAGTATTGGCGACTAGTACAAAAAGGATTGATTTGACTCTAAAAAGGAGCATAACAATGTGCAATGGAAATCAAGAAACAGAATTTATATTAGATTCGGTAGAATTATTACTTGAAACAGCTAAATCTGAATATGAAAATGAACACAATCGAACAACAATTATTGATACAAAAATTGGCATATCATTACCTATAATTTCCGCCTATTCTTTAGCTCTTGCTCAAATGAATAATTATAAAGAAATATTCACATTTAAAATATCTAATTTTGGGGATTTGTTTGTACCAACAGTATTATTTTTATCATACACATCTAGTCTTGTATTATCATTAGTATCAATTATTATGATGGTAATGGTTATCATTACAAGAGACTATACCAATATAAAAACAATGGATTTATATGATAACGATTACCTCAAAAGTGGTAAAATATTCCTTTCAATCAAATTACTTTCATTATACATTGAGTCTACAATTAAAAACAAATCACAAAATGACAAAAGAATCCCTATGTATCGAAAGAGTTGGATATTCTCTGTTATTTCTATTATATTATTTGTCGCATACATAATCATCAATAATAGCATTTAGGAGGTGGTTTTATGTCTGAAGATGCAAAAATCACAATTGATACAATTAAAATGGGTGAATTACCTAAAATAGAAATATCAAAACCTAAAGATCATTCTGGTTTAGAGGTTTCTCAAAGAGGTTTAGAAATAACGAATTATGGATTAAATACTAAGAAGAAAAAATAAAACAGTTGATTGTAGCTTATAATAAATGTAATAGTGCTCACATTAGAGGTTTGAATTTAATTATAGAATATATAAAAATATATATACCACAGAACAATGTTTTTTGAATTTGTAAAGAAGATCAATAGGGTTACTACTGGTTATTATAGACGCATAGTATTTGCAATGAATATTATATAGATTAATTACTATTCTTACACCAAGGTGTCGTTACCATTAGGTTCTAGTGTCAACCGATGTGCAGGTTCAAGTCCTGTCGCCCGCACCACCCTGAAAAGTCCGATTAAATCGGGCTTTTTCTTGTTTTTGAGCAAAAAATAAAGTTGGCAGACGCATAACATAGGGTGATGATTTTGTCGTTTATATTACACAAATCATCACACTTCAATTTGGCTATAATTGCTAAATTGAAAATTACTATTGTTCTGCGTCTGCCAATTGTAAAATCTCGATTAAAAAGTGTTAACATATTCCCAATGATATAAATCACATATTTTGTGATAGACTTTATCTAAGGCGACTTGTACGCTCTTTATATCTTTTTTATAGTATGAGTCGTTAATAATAAGCCGATGAACTAAGGAATGTCTATTCTCAAGTATTCTGTTTAATGTCATATACAGAGTCTCATTGCGTCTGTGATATGGTTTCTGATGACGGATTTATTTGAAGGCTACATTCACGGTCACTATCTTTGGAGATGCGATATCTGCGACAGATATTTCTTTATGACCACAGCTCGCAATCAACTGTATTGCAGTACGGTAAATAAGAAGTACGGAGTGCCTAGATCGGAAGAGCACACGTCTGAACTCCAGTCACCATCAAGTAT
>CAMKNF010000021.1 GCA_946414115.1 uncultured Ruminococcus sp.
CACTATTCTGAGTGCAAGGAGCATTGCGATTGCGGCAAGCGAATAGACGTTTTTCAGCTCAAAAAGTGAGCCTGTGATTTTTTTGACTGTTGACATTTAAAATACCTCCTGAAAACTCGATGTTGCTTCAGGAAATATAAAAAGACGGACAGAAAACTGCCCGCCTTGAAACGTCCCAAAGTAACAGCGGGATGCGAAATCTGCACCGCAGAGGTTTCCCTCTTTCGTTTCTGCGGCAACTCCCCGTCCGCAGAACACTTCACGCACAAATTTCTACTCTGTGAATATTGCAAACTTTTTGTTTGCTCTTAAAGTATAACACTTATATCGGATTTGTCAATACAAATTTAAAATACTCCGTTGATTGCAAGAATTACAAGCACGCAGGTGAGAATAATAATTCCTGCAACAACTACTGCGCCTATTATTGCATTCTTCTTGCTTTTCTCCTCAAACGTCTGTTTCGGAATGAGGTTCGCTTTTTGCAGAGCTTCAATTGCAAACCTGAAAATAAACAGTGCAATTCCGCCGTTAAGTCCTGCCTTGAGCAGATTGAACGGAACGAATACGGGAAGCAACATTTCTACAATTGCCTCTCTCGGAATACCCTGATAAATCGGCGTGAGAATGTAGTTCCACAGCACCATTGCAACCGTCATAAGCACTGCGCCGATGATGATTCCGACAATTGCGCCCGACGTTGTTTTTTTCTTCTTGTACGCAAATGCGGCAGGACACACTAGGCAGATTGTCGCAAGAACGTTCATAATACAGCCGATAGGTCCTGTTGAGCTGAATGTCACCATCTCGACAAGGCAGATTACAACCGACATAATAAGTCCCGACAGCGGTCCGAAAATGTATGCGCCGATAAGAATAATTGCACTCTTGAACTCCAGATCAAGGTATGGTGCGGCAGGAATAATAGGGATTCGGCACACCAACACCACAACGTAAGCCATTGCGGCAATCAGAGCCATAATTACCATTTGCTTAATCCTGTACGAGCTTTCGGCAGGATTTACTGCCTTTGTTTGTTTTTCTTTTGTGTTTACCATAAAAATCCTCCTAAAACAGGTTTGATTAAAGCGAAAAATATCCGCTCCAAAAAATCGGCTGTCGAGGAAAACAAAAAAGCTCCGCAGTATCTGCGAAGCTTTCCGATAAAACAACTCAAAATGTTCCGCAAATTAAAATTGCGAAACCAAAGCTGATTCTTCTCGTATCCGGACTTTAACCGTCGGTGTCTGAATTTCACAGACTCGGCAAGCATTGCTTGTTCGCGGACTATAACCGCCGGTGGAGAATTTCACTCCGCCCCGAAGACAACCGTTAATATTATTATATATCGTATCTATTATTTGTCAACTATGTTTTTATGAGTTCTTTAAATTTGTAGCCTTTGAAACATTTCTCTTTTTCGGCTTTTCGGGTTTTACATTCTTGCCCTTGTACTTCCTTGCCGCCTTTGACGCCTTTTTAAGGTCGTCGTCAAAATATTCAAAAAGGCTTTCAAACTCTTCATTTGAAAGGCTGTTTAAAATTACAACCGTAATGATTGAGCGTGTGTCAACGTCGCCGTTGCCGTACTGAAGATTAAACACGCCTGCAAATTTTTCAAGCTCGGGCTTTGACGCTCTTTTGATATATGTCGCAACCTTGGGAGCAATATGCTCCTTTGCAAAGGTCGCACCTCTGAACGGGAAGTAGCAGTCCTCCTCGTTCTTGATTTCATCTCTCAACTCGGGGAAGTATGTTACAAAACGCTTTGCAAGGAACTTCGGGGTAGCTGTTCCGTCGTCGTCCTTCTTCTTTTTCTGCTTAACCTGCTTTGCACGCTTGATTGCAATTGTGCCCGAAACACCCTCTACAAAGTCGTTTGCAATACTCTCGGCGTCCTTCTGCTCTGCAAATTCATCGTCGTAAAGCCACGTTGCAAGAGTTTTCCACTCGTTGTCGGGACCGTCCTCTGTCATTGTGCAGGAACGGAGCACCATCTGCTGTTTGTCCTTGAAGTACACAACAGAATATGCAAGATTCTGACTTGTAAAAAGTGCAACTAGCTCGTTTTCGTTATCGGTTGCAACCTTCTGCCTTGTATAGCCTGTTTTAACAAGCTCTGCTTCAACCTTGCCTACTATTAAATCAAATGCCTTTTTATATTCCAAATTAATCTTCCTCTCGGATATACTTATATCTGCCATTATACAATTAATTATATCATTTGTCAAAGGAAATAACAGCTTTAGTTTGATAAATTACGATACGTGCAGATTTTCTTTTAGTGCGTTTTGCAGCACCTGTGAAAAATTGACGTTTTGTTCTTCCGCTAAAGTATTAAGCCATTCGGGAATAGTAAGCGTTTTCTTAACGGATTTTGAGCTTGTGTGCTTAAGGTATTCTATCGGGTCAAATTCAACAAGAACAATCTGCTCATTTTCAGCAGTCCTGATACCTGTAATATCACTCGCTTCGGGATAATTGAACCCTTTGCTTTCCGATTGCAGCCAAAGTCCCATAGCTTCCTGAGCCATTACATATGCTTCCGATATGCTGTCGCCCTCGGTAAAGCAACCCGGCAAATCGGGGAATTTTACCCAATATCCGTTATCTTCTTTCGTAAAAACAGCGGGATAAAATATTTTTTTCATAATACCACACTCCATATTTATTTTAAACCTGCTTCTTTTAGTATACCCTGCTCAAGACCTTTTTTCATAGCCTTGCTGTGATAAGGGACAATTACGGTTTTATTTGTATCGGGATTGTACAGCTTTCGGTGAGAGCCTGCCGAGCCAACTTCGATAAAACCGTTTTTCTTTAACAGCTTTATCATTTCTCTCGGAGTCATTGGCATTTGTAATCACCTCGCTTGTAACAATAATATTATATTACGTATTAATACGTATGTCAATGATTTTTCAACACATAGTTCTGCCGGTAAATTGATTTTTACTTGCAACAATCGTCTTAATATGTTATTATTTAATCTGTATACATCAATAAAAAAGAAGGTTATAGTATGTCATCCCGAAACGCAATCGGAGTTTTCGACTCCGGACTCGGCGGACTGAGTGCAGTTAAGGAATTTCTGCACGTTCTTCCGAACGAAAAAATCATATATTTCGGCGATACGGGCAGAGTGCCCTACGGCAACCGAAGCCGTGACACAATTAAAAAATATGCATTTCAGGATACGTCATTCCTGCTTGAAAACAACGTAAAAATGGTTGTAGCCGCCTGCGGTACTGTAAGCTCCGTTGCAGGGGACGAGCTTGAAAAAAAGCTCTCCGTTCCCTACACGGGCGTTGTAAATCCAACAGCCTTTACCGCAGCTCACAAGACGAAAAACGGCAAAATCGGAATTATCGGCACAGCCGCAACAATCGGAAGTCACAGCTACAAGCTAAGGCTTGAGAAATTAAATCCCGACTTCAAGGTTTATGAGCAGGCTTGTGCGCTGTTTGTACCTCTTGTCGAAAGCGGAATAATCTGCCGTGATGACCAGATTGTGCGCCTTGTTGTAAGGCGTTATCTTTCAGAGCTTAAGGACGAGGGAATTGACACGCTGATTTTAGGCTGTACGCACTATCCGCTTTTAAGGGACGCAATTTCCGACTTTATGGGTGAGGGCGTAGCGCTTGTAGACTCGGGATACGAAACGGCTGTTTATGCCGCTAAAATATTAAAGGAACAGAATCTTCTCAATGACGACTGCACACAAAAGAACCCCGAATTTTACGTCAGCGACACACCCGACGGCTTTGAAAGCGTTGCAGGACTTTTCCTCGGACGTGATATGGAGCACAGGGTTACGCAGATTGACATTGAGCAATATTAATAAAAAGGATAAAATATGGCTGATAAGGAAAAATATCTGATTTCGATAATCGGAGAACAGACGCTTGACGGTGAAACCGACAAGGTTGAGGTACTCACCTCGGGCAATTATATGATGAAAAAAAATCACTGCTACATCGGCTACAAGGAGTATGACGAGGAAAATCCGAACAACCACTCCGACAACCTCATCAAGGTTGAGGACAACATCGTCACTATCATAAGAAAGGGCGAAACACAATCACGTCTTATGCTCGAAAAGGGCAGACGTCATCAGTGCCTTTACCAGACGATTGCAGGCGATTTGATGATTGGCGTTTTTACAAAGACTATGAAAAATACGCTTAACGAAAAAGGCGGCACTCTTGAGGTGAGCTACACGCTCGACTTCAACACCGACCTTGTAAGCGAAAACAGATTTAAAATAACGGTTGAAGAAAAAAATAACAGGAATGAGGATTAAAATGGACACTTACGCAAAAGCGGTCAATATGCTTAAAAAGGCAATTACAAACGCAATTAACAAGGCTATCGAGAACGGAGAGCTTCCGCAGGCAGAGCTGCCGCAGTTTATTATAGAAACTCCTGCCGACAGAACTCACGGCGATTTTGCAACAAACGCAGCAATGGTCGGCGCAAAGGCTTTTAGAATGCCGCCGTTCAAAATTGCGCAGGCAATAACGGGTAATCTCGATCTTGAGGGTACAATGTGCGAATGCTTTGAAACGGCAGGACCGGGATTTATCAACTTCTTCCTCGGTACGGAGTTTTATTCAAACGTAATCAAAGAGATTCAGAGCGACCCCGAAAATTACGGCAGAAGTGAATTTGGTGCAGACGAAAAGGTAATGGTTGAGTTCGTTTCGGCAAACCCGACCGGTCCTATGCATATGGGCAACGCAAGAGGCGGTGCGCTCGGCGACTGTCTTGCCGCAGTGCTTGACAAGGCTGGCTACAATGTGTGGCGTGAGTTCTACGTTAACGATGCAGGCAATCAGATTGAAAAGTTCGGCTGTTCGCTTGAGGCTCGCTATCTTCAGATTTTCAAAGGCGATGAAATTGAGTTTCCCGAGGACGGCTATCAGGGTGCAGACATCACAGAGCTTGCGCAGGAATACGCAGACATTAACGGCGACAGCCTTGTAAACGCTTCAAGCGAGGAGCGAAAAAGCGCACTCGTAGGCTTTGCACTTCCGAAGAACATCAAGAAGATGCAGGACGATATGGCAAAGTACAAAATCTTCTACGACAAGTGGTTCTTTGAAAGCGAGCTTCACAAGAGCGGCGCAGTAAAGGCTGTTGTTGACTTGCTCACAGAAAAGGGCCTGACATATGAAAAAGAGGGAGCAATCTGGTATAAGAACAAAGAGGTGCTTACCGAAAAGCTTTTAAAAGAGGGCAAAAGTCAGAAATACATTGACAACCTCGAATTAAAGGACGACGTGCTTATCCGTCAGAACGGCAATCCCACCTACTTTACGGCTGACATTGCGTATCACAAGAATAAATTTGACAGAGGATTTACTACGCTTATTGACGTGTGGGGTGCCGACCACCACGGTCACGTTATGAGAATGAAGGGCGCAATGGACGCTATCGGCTATAACGGCGACAAGCTTGATGTTGTGCTTATGCAGCTTGTAAAGCTCGTAAGAAACGGCGAGCTTGTAAGAATGAGCAAACGTACGGGCAAGGCGATTCAGCTCGGCGATTTGCTTGACGAGGTGCCTGTTGACAGCGCAAGATTCCTGTTCAACACGAGGGAGGCTAACACGCAGATGGACTTTGACCTCGACCTTGCTGTTAGTCAGGACAATCAGAATCCCGTTTACTACGTGCAGTATGCACACGCAAGAATTTGCAGTATTTTCAAGTCGCTTGCAAAGGACGGCATCAATGCACGTGAGTGCAGCGCAGAGGAGCTTGCTCTGCTGACTGCTCCAGAGGAACGTGAGCTTATCAATCATCTTGCCGCCTACACAAGCGAGATTATCAGCGCCGCAAAGGACTATGACCCCACAAAGATTACACGCTACGTAACACAGCTTGCAACGCTGTTCCACAAGTTCTACAACGCCTGCCGTGTAAAGGGCGAGGACGAGGGACTTATGCAGGCAAGGCTTGCGCTCTGCGACTGCGTAAGGGCGGTAATCAAAAACGTGCTGACAATGTTCAACATAAGCTGTCCTGAGAGTATGTAAAATTATCAAATTTGTTATGAAAATAACCACACTAAAATGTAGGGAACAGTCTTGACCGTTCCGAGTCGGTTAAGAGTTGGCTTGTAAATCAGCGGAACGTTCAAGACCGTTCCCTACACTGATTAATATCAAAAGCTGATTTTATATTTCATACAATTTGTGTATTTTTAGTCTTTACAATGTACAACGATATATTTCATTTGACTTATTCAATAACAAAATAAATGTATAATAAAATTTAAAATGCAAAAACTAAAACCACCTCATCAAAAAGGTGGTTTTAGTTTTGAGTAAAAAGTCAGATAAAAAGCACAAACAGTATCCCATTGAGCTTCCGTCACGCAACAGCGAAACAAAGCGTTCGCCGATTGTTGACGTTGTAAACAACGAAACCTATCCGCTTGAGCTTTCAAACTCACGTCATCAAAGCGGAGTTCATATTGATTCGTTCAACAGCGTTGCCGAGGTTGTCGCTACCGAAATAGAACCTGATACGGCAGGGCAAACCATTCACGGACAGTAAAAACGGGAAGATAGAGAATTGAAGTGTCGGAGTTCACCGCTCCGACATTTCCTTCTATTCCGAGCTGATTCATAATTATCCGCACACGCAGCTGGTGATAAAAGTCGGTTGCAATTGCAAGGTCGGAGTTTAAATTGTTGTCCTCAATTACCTGCACAGAATTTTTGATATTCTCTGTGGTGTTGGTGGACTTGTCCTCCATAAAAAGTCTGCTTTTGTCTATTCCACGCTTTGTTAATGTATCGTACATACACTGTGCCTCGCTTGTCGGCTCGTCACTTCCCTGTCCTCCCGAAAGCACTGCGTCTGAACTTTCGTTTTCTTCAAGATATTTCTGCGCTCCGCTTATTCTTCCGTTTAAGACAGCCGACGGTCCCCAGGGCTTTACCTGTGCGCCGAGCACGACAACCGTTGCGTTTTCTGTGGGAGTCCGCAACGCCGCCCACGTCATAAGCGAGGTAACAACAGTTCCGTAAACTGCAAATATGATAAAGCAGACGTTTACAAATCTGTAGAGAAATTTTGTAAATTTATGACGGCAGAACAATTTTCTAATCGCCTTGTGAATCGGTGCAACGCTCACGCAGAAAATCCACACGCAAAGCGCCGTTCCGGTAATATTTCCGATATTTATAATGCCCTGTCCCATAGGAGCAACCAAAAAACCTGCAAGAATTACTGCAAGTATTGCAAAACTACTGCGTATAATGGTAAAGATAATTTTTTTCATAATTACACTCCATACTCTGAATTGATATTATTCTACCATACATAAAAACCAATTTCCACACTTTTGTCGGATATTGTTGCATTTTAATTTAAAATGTGGTAAAATACAGTTAGATTAAGCTAACTGTAAAAAGAGGTAATTTAATGAAAACTCTTGATGATTTAAAGCTCGGTCAGACGGGCGTTGTTTCACGTCTTGGGTCATCGGGCGCACTTCGCAGGCGTATAATTGATATGGGAATAACTCCCGGTGCAACGGTGAAAAAGCTGAAAACTGCACCGTTCGGCGACCCGATTGTAATAATTGTGAGAGGGTATGAGCTGAGCCTGCGTGTGAGCGAGGCAAAAGAAATTTTCCTTGAGGATTGATATATATGGAAAGTAATCAGGACAAAAGCAAAACGATAAACGTTGTGCTTGCCGGCAACCCGAACTGCGGCAAGACAACGCTTTTTAACCAGCTTACGGGAAGCAAGCAGTACGTCGGCAACTGGCCGGGCGTTACCGTTGAAAAGAAGTCGGGCAAGGTGAGAAATTCACTCGGGCGTGATATTGAGGTTGTGGATTTGCCGGGAATTTACTCGCTGTCACCCTACACGCCCGAGGAAATTGTTACACGAAACTGCCTTTTAAACGACGACCCCGACGTCATAATTGACATAATCGACGCAACGAATTTAGAGAGAAATCTCTACCTTACAACACAGCTTGCGGAGCTTGCAAGACCGATTGTAATTGCGCTGAATATGTGCGATTTACTCGAAAAAAACGGCGACAAAATCGACATTCCTTTTCTTGAAAAACAGCTCGGAATACCGATTGTACCTATTTCGGCGAGCAAAAATGTGGGTATCGACAAGCTTGTTGAAAAGGTTGTACAGCTTTACGACAACGGAAAATACGTTCCCGTAAAGAACATTTACTCCTACGAGGTTGACAGAATCCTGCGTGAGATTGAGGATGCGCTTGAGGACATAAAACAGCACAGCTACCACCGCAAACGCTGGACGGCTGTAAAGCTTTTTGAGGGCGACAAGGTAACGTGGAATCACTACAATTTCACCGACAAGCAGAAGGCACACATCAACCTGCACGTTGACGAAATTCACACTTCAAAAAACGTTGACCGTGAGATGATTATTGCCGACGAACGGTACAAATACATATGCTCGATTACGCAAAAGGCGGTCACACGAAAGCGGCCTGCCGACTATTTAAGCGTATCGGACAAAATCGACAAGGTTGTCACAAACAGATTTTTTGCACTGCCGTTCTTCTTAATCGTTATGCTTATGGTGTTTGCGGTCACCTTCGGCGCACCGGGAACACTTTTGCGTGACGGCGCAACATATCTCATAACCGACTTACTCGGCGGAGGATTACAGTCGTTCCTCGTTTCGGTAAACGCATCCGAGTGGGCGCAAAGCCTTGTGATTGACGGAATAATCGCAGGCGTAGGCTCGGTAATCTCATTCCTGCCGCAGATTATGCTTTTGTTTACCCTGCTGTCACTGCTCGAGGACAGCGGATATATGTCACGAGCGGCGTTCATTATGGATAAGCTGTTACGCTACATAGGACTTTCGGGCAGAGCGTTTGTGCCTATGCTTATGGGATTTGGCTGTACCGTTCCCGCTGTTCTGGCAACAAGAACGCTTGAAAATCAAAAGGACAAACGGCTTACAATTCTCATCACTCCGTTTATGTCCTGCTCGGCAAAAATGCCCGTTTATCTGCTGTTTATCTCGTACTTCTTCCCCGACTGCGGACCGCTTGTAATTTTCGGAATCTACATTCTCGGAATGGTTGTCGGCGTGCTTACGGCTCTGCTGTTCAAGAGTACGATTTTAAAGGGCAAAAATGCTCCGTTTGTTATGGAGCTTCCTCCCTACCGTATGCCCTCGCCGAAGAGCCTTTGGCTTCACGTCTGGGACAGACTCAAGGACTTCCTTGTAAGAGCAGGAACGGTGCTTTTGGGAGCATCAATCCTTATCTGGTTCTTGCAGAGTTTTAATTTCTCAATGCAGATGGTTTCACCCGACGAAAGTATGCTTGCGTCAATCGGCAAGTTCATCGCTCCGGTATTTTCAATCTGCGGCTTCGGCGACTGGAGAGCCTCGGTATCGCTCGTTACGGGCATTGCCGCAAAGGAAAGCGTAGCGTCAACCCTTGCGGTTCTCTACCCCGGAGCAAGCCTTGCAAGCGCATTTTCTCCGCTTTCGGCTTTCTCGTTCCTCGTTTTCGTTCTGCTCTACACACCCTGTGTTGCCGCTCTTTCTGCAATCCGCAAGGAAATGGGCAGTGCAAAGTGGACGGCTGTAACGATTGTTTATCAGATTTTCGTTGCGTGGCTTGCGTCAGCGCTCGTTTACCAGTTCGGCACGCTTATTATGAACATAGGAATGATGTAAATGATTTTCGGAATACCGATTGCCGACATCATAATCGGCATAATAGCAGTGCTCCTTGTAGGACTGTGCATATACTCAATTATCAGGAAAAAGAAAAAATGCTGTACAAAATGCAGCGGCTGTCCGTACTCGGGAAAGTGCGGCGGCAGTTGTGAAAACAGCGTAAAGTAAGAAACGGCAGGAATTGCGATTTGCAGTTCCTGCCGTCTTATTGTTTATAATTCAATTTACAGATTATGTGTTATCGTTCTTGTAGTCGAACTCGTGGTACATATTTTCAAGCGTTGAAAGTGCGCTGATAAACGGTGTTTCAACAGAGCCTTCAAAATTGGTTTCTTTCTTGCTCTTGAGCACTTCCATAGCCGACTTGTCGGGAACGTTGATTGTTCCTGCGCCTGCAACGCATCCGCCGGGGCAAGCCATACCCTCAAGCAGATAGCCGTTGTACTTTCCTGCCTTTGCCATTCTCAGCAGCTTTGCGCACTCGTCAAGACCCTGTGCGTTGGCAACCTTTACCTCGCACTCGGGGTTGAGCTTTGAAATTGCGTTTACAACTGCCTTTGCAACGCCGCCGCTTACTGCAAAGCCTCTGCCGTCGGCACTTGAGAACGAAAGCTTTTCTTCGTCCTCGGGGAGAGCTGCAAAGTCAACCTCTTTTGCCGAGAACATACCTGCAACCTCTTCAAAGGTGAGTACAAAGTCGATGTCGCTTCGGATACTTCTGCGGCTTGCTTCAAGCTTTTTAGCGGCGCACGGTCCGATAAACACAACCTTACAACCGGGATACTGTTTCTTCGTAAGTCTGCCCGTAAGCACCATGGGCGTGAGCGCCATTGAAATGTTCTGTGCGATTGTCGGGAAGTTCTTTTTTGCCATCATACTCCACGCAGGACAGCACGAAGTCGCCATAAACGGCTGTTTTGCAGGAACCTCCTCCATAAAGTCCTTTGCTTCCTCAACGGTACAAAGGTCAGCGCCGACTGCAACCTCGACAACGTCAGCAAAGCCGAGAGCCTTGAAAGCGTTGCGGATTTTGCTTGACGGAAGTCCGTTAAACTGACCTGCAACAGCAGGGGCAACAGCCGCATAAACGGGAGTATCGCTCTGAATAGCCATAATAGTCTGGAAAATCTGGCTCTTGTCAACAATTGCGCTGAAAGGACAGCTTACAAGGCACATACCGCAGGAAACGCACTTGTCATAGTCAATTTCTGCTCTGCCGTGTTCATCGCTGTGGATAGCCTTCATTCCGCAGGCGGCGGCACAGGGACGCTCCTGCTTGATGATAGCGTTGTAAGGACAAGCGCTTTTGCACTTTCCGCACTTAATACATTTTTCGTCGTCAATTACCGATTTGCCGTGCTGAATTGAAATTGCGCCCTTGGGGCAAACCTCGGTGCAGGGGTGCTCAAGACAGCCCTGACAGCCGTCGCTGACAAACACACGCTTTTCGGGACAGCTGTGGCAGGCAAATTTTATGATATTGATGAGCGGAGGAGCGTAAAACTTTTCGTCAACCATACTTTCCTCAACGCCTGTTGAAACGGGAGCCTGCTCGTGAACAGGGAGCAGTGGAAGTCCCATTGCAAGACGAAGTCTTTCGCCTACGATTGCTCTTTCAAGGAAGATACTTTCACGATATGTAGAAATCTCGCCGGGGATAATCTTGTATGGCAGAGTTTCAAACTTCGAATAGTCGCCACCCTCATATGCAAAGCGTGCAACCTCGGTGAATATCTGGTGGCGGATTTTTGTTTTTGACGAATAAAGTCCTCTCATCGTACTCATCCTTTCGCTGTGTTTATCTTTGTAGATTTTTTAACAATCTTGTACATACATAATTATACAACAGCTTTTTGTCAAATTCAACAGATATTTTACCCCCGTTTTAAAATTCACACCTTATTCTAAATCTATTATGACAAGCCGCTATATTTGTTATTTTTCCACAATAGAAAGGACAGTAATTAGCAGTTGTGACAATAAAAGTAAATCATGTTGACTTTTGCGGTAAATTGTTCTATTATATACTTGAAATGTAATACTCATATTAACACAATAAGGAGTGATTTTATGAAATGCCCCAACTGCGGTTTTAACTGTGATGACAAATACTGCGCAATGTGCGGAACAAAAATGCCCGAACAGGTTGTTAATTCAAATTCGAATCCGTATGAAAGCGCACCCATAAACAATAATAATTTTCAGTCTGAAAATATAAATCAGCCGAACACTCCCGATTTCAGTGCAGGCTTTGGCAATCCTAATCCATACAATCAACCCCAGCCACCCTTAAACAACGCAAATTCATATCCTAATAATTTTCAAGGCAGTGCACCGAATATGCCGCAGGGCAGAATGCCTGTTCCTCCCGCATATCCCGCACCCCCTCAATACAGCAACGCACCGAAAAAGAAAAGCAAGGCTCTTCCGATTATTCTGACCTGTCTTATTGCCGCTGTCATTGTTGCAGGTGCTGTTATCAGCATTTATTCTGCTTGCACATATAACAAGTCAATCATAACCGATTTGTTCGGGGAAAATTCGGAAAATTACGATGACTTATACATTGACAACGAATACTATCCCGATACGGAATATATTGAAGACGTTGAAACTCACAAAATCGGCGAAACCAAGGAGCTTCCCGACTGCAAAGTTACCCTTAAAAAGGTAGAAAAAGACAAATCAGCAGAAGAAAGCAAAACAGGCAACAGCCGCACAAAGTTTGTATTCGAGATTGAAAACACAACCGATATTGAGATAACTCCCCACTCTATTTGGTGTGATGCAACAAATGCCAATGGAGGTACTTCATTTGAATGGCTGTCAGACAATCTTGAAACCGATGATGATACTTTTTCCGACTATATTGTCCTTGAACCTAACGAAAAGAAAGAGCTTATCTTTGAATATTCCGTACCTAATGACACTGAAAAAATCCGGCTTGATTTAAGCTTTAACAGTGACGGAGATAAGTACGAATACAGCGGAACTTTTGTAGCCGAATAACCGCCGATCACCTCGAAGCGCAAGGTTAAAAATCAGTTCAGTCAGTAATATAAACTATAATTTAGCATTGAGTTATAACTAACGTTGACGTAGGGACACGGCGTGCCGTGTCCACACAAAAATTGCATTGCAATTTTTGTGAATGGGACGTCTGGGAAGCCGTCCCCTACGGAAGTGTTTATTTTTCTCTATAACTACGGTTTAATCGGTATAGTTTGATTGTCACTGCGGACACGGCACGCCGTGTCCCTACGACTGTAACACAAACGTTGCCTATATATCAACTTAAAATTCGGGCAACCGTTTTATCCAAACAAACCGACTTTTCCACTCGATTTGCCTGCCGAGGCACTCGGCTAAATTATAGTTTAGCATAATAAACCATATAACCAAACAAAACAATCCGCAGAGTGCTGTAAAAACACTCTGCGGTTTTTATTTGCGGATATTATTCTGAAAAATTAATTGCGACTAATAAATGAAGCGGAAATTCAAGCTTTATCCTCTCCGTAACTATCTTTTTTTGCTCCGGCGAAAGCGTGTCGTTAATTGTGATTGACAGTCTGAAGCTTGTCGGCAATTCGGTAAAAGTAAAATCCGTCAAGCCGCAGCTTCTTAATATATCGCAAAAAGCGTCGGGAGTACATTTACCGCCCATATTCTGTTCCTGCAGCATCAGCATTTCTCTGCGTTTTTCGGTTGAATACTCCTCCTTCTCCTTGCCGAGAAATTTTTCCCTTCGTTCAATTCCGAAATTCTCTGCCGTTTTAATAAAATACTCCTTTGTCATTGTATCAAGACTTTCAAAAAGACAGTCAAGTCCCTCGGCACAAGCCGAAAGCTCCTTTGATATATTTGAATTTTCGTCAATGCTGTAAATTCCGACTGCATTCAGCTTTTCTTTCATTGAATCGTAACTACTCATCATACCACCGTAATTTCCGTAGTTCCTGCTTTAAAGCGCTGTGTAACGGAAAGCTCCTTGTTTTGCATAGATGTATCATACTCGTAGTTTTCCACGCAATCGGTTTCAATCAGTGCCTTGCCGAGCGCCGAAAGATAAAGCTTGCCGCCTATGGCGATTGAGTTGATGTATTTTTCAAACGCTGTCTTGCAAGCCGCCTTTACCTCTGCCTCCGAATAGCCGTTTTTCGCCGTAATTATTACATCAAGATCATAGCTGACGGCAGTTGCGTTATACACCTTGACGTCAACATTAAGCTCACGCTCTTTATCAACAATCGACTGAAGCTTTTGAATTACCGTACTGTCAACATCGCCGTCGCTTGAACAAACATAAATATTAACCGTGCCCGAGCCTCTGACTCTTGCAACCGCCGACGCTTTTGCAACGCCCTCAACAGATAATGCAAGCTTTTCATAATACGCCTTGTTTGTTCCGTTCGACTGATTTTTATATGTACTTCTTATGCGCTCACGCAATTCAATGTCGGTTTCTTCTTCCTCGCCGCCTGTAAACGGAACGGAATTTGTTATTGATTCAATTTCCGTCGGAACGCTTACGCCGACTGTCACCTTATCTTTTTTGACATTTCCTGCACGTCCCGGCTTTTCCGCCTCTGCATAAACGCATACAACCGTGTTTCCTGCGGAAATTTCCCCCTCTTCAGTCGTGCAAAACCTTACGGGAGAGCTGTCGTCGGTAGCTACAACCGTACCAATCGGAATGATAATATTGTGGTCAACCGGCTGTGAAATAAAGAAAAATATTTCTCCCTGTGCCTTTACTGCCTTTTTGCGCTCAAGACCACGCTGTTCTGCAATGCAGTCAAGGTATTCTCCACTTGCGCTGTCGGCAAACATCTGATTTTTCAGCCATTCAAAGTTTACCTGTGCATTATAGATTTCTCCTGCAAGCACCTTAAGTCTGATTGCAACATCGCTTTTTTCGTCAATTTCCGTTTCGCTCTCCTGCTCGTATCTGTTTTTCATTCTTTGGTATATTTCGTTATATGTTTCCGTATAAATGCACCTCCGTATTTCGGCTTTCTCCGCCTATTGTGATTATAAGCTTAATAACTTCGCCGTACTCCAGAACTACGGCTTTGGTATCCTCAAACTGCGCAAGAGCCTCGTTTATGATAAGCTCTGCATTTTCTTTGGCAAGGTCGCTTTCTGCGTCTATGCTCCTTATGTCCGAACCTGTTTCTCTGTCGTAAATAAATCCTCCGAGCCTTGCGCCGATACAGATTTGTGCACGCTGAAAAAGTGCGTCCGTATCTGAAATCATTTTGTAATTGCCTGTGCTGTCAACAACTGCGTCGCCGTTTTTAATTTTTACGTCCGTCATACAGCAAGCTCCTTTCCGTTTACAAGCACTCTGCCGTCGTTTTTGAGGACAATTGACGCTCCGCCCTTTGAGTAGAGCATAAGCTCACCCTCTTCAAGCTCCGTACTGTTTGCAATCACACCGAGCCCCACTTCACCGTCATCAAGAGGGAGTACTACTGCACGTTCTCCCGTCGGCGGAACGCTTACAATTCCGTACGGAAAGCAGGATTTAAGCCTTTTATGCTCGCCCGAAGAAACGACCGCAGTGCCGTCCCTGTCGTTTTTATTTACGTTTCCCTTGACCGCATTCGGCGAAGTCAGGGAATTTTTTGTTATGTAGTTCATCAGCCACATCAGAATCTCTCCTTTCCAAGTGTAACAGTCGTTTTTTCACCGTCACTTCCGACAGTATATCTTATTTTCCTAACGGTGAGGTTTTCAATTCTGCCAAATAATTCGTCGTCCAAAACAGCAGGTCTGCCGATACTTTCAATAAGACAGCCGACGCAATCAAGAGCAATTGAATAACTGTCGCTGTTGCTTTTGCTGATAATATTGTCGGCAGTCTGAACAGTAGTCTTGTCCGCAGTTGCGTTGACATACCGCACACGCTCAATCCCTTTACATTCGGGATTTTCATTTTTTATGCATCCTCCGTATGTACCTGCCTCGGTGAGTTTCAGCCTGACCTCTGAAATCAGCTTAAACCGTCTTTTATTTTCTCTTATAGCAGTGTAACCAATTCCTTTTTTTCCGAATTTTATTGTTTCACCGCCTTCAAAGCCTTTAAAAAACGCCTTGCCCTTTCCCGTAATTCTCGGCTCTTTACCGTAGCGGTTAATGCAGAAATTCCTGAAAACCTGCCAGTGCGTCATACCCTTGTCAATTTTAAGTGTGCCGAAAAACGGAACGTCGTCTGCGTAATATTCCGTCAGTCCGAACGGCTTTAAATGTCTGTTGAAAATAAAATCAGCCGAAGGGTTAATGTACGTCAAAGGTTCAGCCTCGTTGTCAAGCAGAAACGCCGACGGACTTCTCGCCGTAATTTTCGTAATTGCTCCGTCCTTGCTTTTAATGCCGATAATTTCGTCAATCTGACCTGTAAATACAGCTTTTTCATCAAGAAACGCCGTAATAAAATCTGCATTCTCGCTTATTTTTTCGTCATACGGAATTGTGATTGTCAAATCGTCGGCAGGCACTTCAACGTCAGCGTTGAGAATAACCGTCAGCACGTTGTCAAGGTACTTTTCTGTTTTGTCAGAATATGTAATCAAAAACTTCAGCACAGCTTAACCGCCTTTCCGTCAAGCGGAATATCGGGACGTTTTACGCTTGGATTGAGCTTTACAAGAGTATCAATCGCCACACCGAATTTATAGGAAATATCCCACAAGCATTCGCCGTTTTCAGCCGTATAAACATCAATCTCATCCTGCTTTTTCTTCTCCATAACCTCTCTGAACACAAAGCTGTATTCAAGAACGTCGGGCTTTGGCTCTCCCTTGATTTTTAGGCTTTCAAACACAGCATAAACGGGAGTGATTTTCGGTATTGCCAGCACGCCTTGTCCACCCTCTCTGAAAAGCGAAAGAAGTCTGTCGAACTGTTCAAGGCAGTCGGCACCGTACAGCTCGCCCGTTCCGCTGATTACCATATTTTTTCTTCCCATATTCTGTATGTACGAGGTGCCGTTCGGCGAGTTAAGCTCCTTAACGGTTTTATCGCATTCAAAGACAAGCTCTTTCGGATTATGGTGCCACTGCACACCCTTAAATCTCATCGGTACAAGCTTCATCGCATTCGTGCCTCCTCTTCCTCAACAAGCCTTGTGCTGTATCTTCTGCTTTCCTGTTCAAGCAGTTCGCTCATATTTTCAACGTCAACGCCCTGCGTGTATTTTTCTGCTGTACTTAACAGAGCCTGATTAAACTGTGTCATATTTCTCTCCTCTCACGTGCGGTAATTTTCACCGTATATTCAACAGCGTTCTTTGCGCTTATGCTTGCAGTAACGCTTGATATAAAGCAATCCTTGTAGGTGACAATCTTTTTTGTGTTGAAAATTTCAAGTCGTTCAAAGCTCTGTCCCTGCAAAAAATCAAGCTTGCCCGAGTTATTCATCACAAGCTCAATATTGTACCTTTTGCCCGATATTCTCTCAACGGGAACATCGGTAAGAAATTGTGAAATATCATAAAAGGTGTTTTCAATTTTGCACGTTGCCTTTTTAACTCCGCCGACAATTTTGCCGTTAAGCCAAATTGTAATATCGTCACCCTTTTCAAATGCAAAATCAGCCACGCTACCCCTCCTCACAAAGGCAGAATTCAATTTCGAAATGCACCGTACGGTAAATTGCATTCAAGTCAGGGTCAAAGGCAATCGGAGAAGCGTCGGACTCGACAATAATCTTCTGACTGTCAGCCTTTTTAAGTCCTGTCAGAAGTTCGCTCACGATTTCCGACAAGCCGCTGCCGTTCTCCGTTGCAGGTGCATACACCCTGATTTCAGCCTTAGCCGCATAGCTGTCGCCCTTGATTGTTGAAGAAAGATAGCCGCCGATGTAAGATCGGAAGAGCGTCGTGTAGGGAAAGAGTGTAGATCTCGGTG
>CAMKNF010000022.1 GCA_946414115.1 uncultured Ruminococcus sp.
GATACTTGATGGTGACTGGAGTTCAGACGTGTGCTCTTCCGATCTGCCTATGGTGCTTTTGCGTCCTGTTTCGGGAAGCGGTTCAACTGCACTTCTGACTTCACTTTACGAACAGTGCGGTCCCGACAGCTTTGCAGGCAGAGTTGCCTCAGTTCTTGCAGGCTCAAGCGAAACCACGTTCTACGCAATTGCAATGTACTTCGGTTGCATTAAGGTTAAGAAAATCCGCCACACGCTTTTTGCCGCAATAATCGCAGACATTACGGCGGCGGTTATGAGCGTTCTTACGGTAAGGATTTACTTCGGAATGAGCTGATAAAGTAAAAAATTGAAATAAGTTCTTGAAATTTGCTAAAATTTTCAATTGACAGACTTTTTATACAATTTGTAAACACACTTTGATAATAATTTAACAATCCTTTCGTTGTGGAAAACCTCAAATTTACGTATTTTTATAATAGAACTGTAAAATTCTTGTAAATTTCAATGCTCTCTCCACGCCTTATTAACACTTTCAACATAGTTTTCAACATTTTTGTTGAAAGAAAAGAAATATACCATTTGTATATTTCTTTTTCCGATTTTACCGAACAACTCATTAATTGCAGTTATTCATTCTATCATATATTAAAATCGAGGTGCATTATGCAAAAAACACTAATGAAGCTTGAAATAAGCGGTATATTCTTTATACTCATTATGTCGGTATTTATGCAGAATCTCTATTCAATCAGCGACAGAGGGCTTATCGGCGTACTGTTCGGCTCGGTAAACGACAGCGTCTGGGAAACTGCAAAAACTCTGCTTTTTCCCTATGTAATGTGGGGAATGATTGAACTGCTTTGTTTCCGTTCGCCATTCAGAAAATTTGTTGCCTCAAAGGTAATTTCACTTTATTATCTCGGAATTTCCTACATTATTCTCAATCTTATTTTTTCTCTGTTCGGCTATGAAAACGATTTTCTTATCAATTTCACTTCGGCAATTTTCTGTATAAGCACGTCGCTGTTTCTGTCTTACAAGCTGATTTTTTCAAAATTTGAGCTTGAAAACCTTTTTCTTCCTGCGTTTTTTATGCTGATGCTGTTTCTGGCATTTTATTTCAGTCTTACACCGTTTCCGCCGAAAATGTATATTTTTAAGGACAGAGCAACCTCGCTTTACGGAATAATCCCCAAAAACATAGACGCAGGCGCAATTGTGCTTGACGCTATGTATTATGTTTAGACATTATTTTTCGGATAAGTATATATTATTTTTAAATTTTATGTTATAATAGTAAAATAAAAATTTTCGTTGAGGTATGAAATGACTGAAAAAAACAATGAAGTTAAATCCGACGTTATTTCGGGTAGAAATCCCGTAAGCGAGGCTGTCAGAAGTAACAGACCGATTGATAAAATACTTGTCGCAAGGGGCGAAAAAAGCGGTGCGGTTGTGGGGATTCTTGCAAAGGCAAAGCAAAAGCAAATCCCGATAAAAGAGGTTGACCGCACAAAGCTCGACTATATAACCGGCAACACCAATCATCAGGGAATTATAGCATTCGCCGCTGTCAAAGAATATTCAACCGTTGAAGAAATTTTTGAATACGCCGAAAGCCTTAATGAAGCTCCGTTCATCGTTGTGCTTGATGAGGTTGAGGATCCGCACAACCTCGGCGCAATAATCCGTACCGCCGAATGTGCAGGAGTTCACGGCGTAATCGTTCCCAAGCGCCGCAGTGCAAGCCTCAACTACACCGTAGGCAAGGCATCCGCAGGTGCAGTTGAATATATGCGTGTTGCAAGGGTGACAAATATTGCAAGTCTGCTTGACGAGCTTAAAGAGCGAGGCGTATGGGTTTACGGTGCAGATATGGATGGTACCGACTACAGAAAATGCGACTTTTCGGGTGCGTGTGCAATTGTAATCGGCAACGAGGGCAAGGGAATTTCACGCCTTGTAAGGGAAAAGTGCGATTTGATTGTTTCTCTCCCTATGAAAGGCAAAATCAATTCGCTTAATGCGTCGGTTGCCGCAGGAATACTTATGTACAGAGCAATGGACAACAGATAAATTTACGGACAAGCAGTAAGCAAAAGTTTTACACCTGAAAAAGGAAGGAGTGTTATTCTTGTCAGGACAGGATAAACAGCAGGATCTGCTCAGAGAGCTTGAAATAGAAAGCATACTTGAAGAAACTCACTATCTTGCAGACCAGGAAAAAATGGAACAAACTGCGCAGAAATACCGTGCAAAGCCGAAAATGGACGAGATTTTCAGCAATGCAGATAAAAAGCCGAGGCTGAAAAATAAAAATCCGCTTGATGAAGTTGATACGACAAACACCATTGTCGGCGAAAAAACAGCCGCAACAATGCAGGCTTCGCTTATGATGGACGGCAGTAATGAGGATGTTAAAACTCCAGAGGAAGCTCAAGCAGAGGCTGAAAAGAAAGCCGAAGAGGCGAGAAAAAAGGCTGAACAGGAAGCAAAGGAAGCCGCTGCAAAAGCCGAAGCCGAGGAAAACAAAATAGTAACCCTCACCCCCGAATACGATGAAAACACAAGCTTTTCGGGCGAGGTACTCGGCGAGGTTGACCAGTTCAAGGATGACACGCACATCGAAAGCATAAATTCAATTGACATTGAGCTTGAGGACGAGGAAGCAGAAAAGCAGGAAAATGACGAACAAGGCAAGTACGAACAGCTTTTCGGAATAAAAAACGACAGCGGTACAAAGCCGCCTAAAAAGGTTGTTGCAAAAGTTCCCGTCTACCGTCCCGATGAGCCGAGAGAAATTCTCAACGTCAAGGCAGGACGTTTTTCCGAGGTTGTTGAAAACGAATACGAGGAATATATACGCTCAAAAAATCCTTCGGTAATCGCTCACGTTATCCGTCCCGAGCCTAAAATTGAAGAAGAGGACGAGCAAGAGGAAAACGAGGACACTCGTTCACCGCAGGAGAAAATTCTGTCGGCAGTAGTCGGCTTTTTCTCAAAAGACGAGTCAGACGATGACGACACGCCTAAAGAAAAAGCAAAGCCTGTTGAGGATTACACCGGTGAAGATGATGAAAAGAGTATTCTCTACGAGCTTAATCTTAACATCAAAAAGCTGTGTGTACGCAGTCTGATTTCGGGCATTATAGCCACACTTTCGGTTATACTTACCGTTGTTACAAGATTGTTTCCGCAGGCAATATGCTCTGCAATTTCCTTTGCACCTGCCGCATACGCAATTTTAAATTTCCTCTTGGTAGGATTTTCACTCTTTATCAACCGTGTTGCAATGCTCAGCGGACTTACTCCGCTTATTAAATTCAAGGGAAATTCCGATACCGCTGTTGCCGTAGGAGGAGTGGCGGCAATTATACAGACTGTCGTTTCGTTCTTCTGCATCGGCGATATGAACGCCTTTAACATAAACTACTACTGCGTAATTGTTCTGCTTGCTTTCTTTGCAAATAATTTCGGAAAGCTGCTTATGGTACTGCGTGTAAAGGATAATTTCAGGTTCATCACCTCAAAAGGTCAAAAATACGCCGCAAAAATCTACAATAACGAATCCGTTGCAAATCAGATGCTCAGCGGAACTGCCTCGGAAAAGACGCTTATCGCTTATCAGCACAAGACAAAATTCCCTTCAAACTTTCTTAAAATTTCCTACGCTCCCGACCCGAGCGAGGATTTGGCGTCAAAGCTTGCGCCGATTACTACTATTACCGCAATAATTGTTACTTTGATTTACGGTATTGTTAAGGTTTCGTTTGCCGACGCTATCAACGCTTTTGCGCTTATGACTGCTGTTGCAATCCCTGTTTCAACGTTGCTTGCTGTTAATTTTCCCGTCAGAAAGCTCTGCAAAAAACTCCTGTCGTTCGGAGGAATGCTGTCGGGTTATCCGTCAATCAAGCAATTCTGCGACAGCACCGCAATTATGATTGATGCAAATGAGCTTTTCCCTGCCGACTCAATTGAGCTTGAGGGAATCAAAACCTACGAGGACTACAACGTTGACGAGTCGCTTCTCTGCGGAATCGCAATTTTAAAAGAGGCGCAAAACCCGATTGCAAACGCATTTGACTCGGTTGTTGCGGAAACAAACGAAACTCTGCCCGAGGTTGAAAGCGTGCTTTACGAGGACGAAATGGGACTTGTCGGCTGGATTAACAGCGAAAGAATCCTTGTCGGCTCTCGCAAGCTTATGGAAAAATACAGCGTTGAAACGCCACGCATTGAATACGAGGAAAAGTACACCTCAAAGGGCAGACAGGTAACATACCTCTCACGTGCCGGCAGGCTTGTTGCTATGTTTGTAACAAGGTATCACGCTGACTCCGAGCTTAAATCCGAGCTTCAGCGTGCCGAAACAAACGGAATAAGCTTTCTTATCAGGACAACCGACTACAACATCACAAATGACCTTATTGCAGAGCTTTACAACCTGTTCTACCGCAGTATAAAGGTTCTTCCGACAGGACTGGGCAACGTGCTTAAAGAGGCACAGGGTACTGTCGAGGACAGCTCAAGGTCATATCTCATTACAGGCGGCAAGGTTTCATCTCTTGCTCGTGCAGTATCGGGAAGCGTTAAAATTAAGCACAATATATCCCTTGCAATAATAATTCAGCTTATTGCAGTTATTATCGGCATTCTGCTTGCGTCAACGCTTTCACTTTATGCAGGAGTGGGAGTAATGGGTTCGCTTGAAGTGCTGATTTACGCACTGTTCTGGGGAATTGCCGCAATCGTAGCCCCGGCAATTCAAAAACCGTAGGCCGAGTGCCTCGGCAGGCAAATCGAGTGGATAGGTTTGTTTAAATCAAACCATTGTTGCCCGAATTTAAACTTGATATATCGGTAACATTTTGGGATGTGTAGGAATCAATCCACTTCACAAACATTTCCTATACAGTCGTAGGGACACGGCGTGCCGTGTCCGTAGTTCTTATCAAACGTAATCATTATTGTACCGCACAATGAAAGGATGTTTAAAATGAAAATTGCACCGTCACTTCTATCGTGTGACTTTTCAAAAATGGGTGAAGAAATCGTAAGAATGGACAATGCCGGCGCAGACTGGATGCACCTTGACGTTATGGACGGTCACTTTGTTCCAAACATAACCTTCGGCGCACCCGTAATAAAGACTGTAAGAAAATACACCGACAAGCCTTTTGACGTTCATCTTATGATTAGTGATCCGCTGAAATATGCCGATGATTTTGCAGACGCAGGGGCAGACATCATCACATTTCACGTTGAATGTGATTCCGACATTGACAAGACGATTAACAAAATCAGGAGCCGTGGTGTTAAACCCGGTCTTGTAATCAAGCCGAACACTCCGGCAAGCGCAGTTTTCCCCTACCTTGACAAAATCGACCTCGTGCTTGTTATGACGGTTGAACCGGGTTTCGGCGGTCAGAGCTTTATGGCTGATATGCTCCCGAAGGTAAAAGAAATCAAAGACGAATGCAACCGACGTGGTATTGAAATGCTGATTGAGGCTGACGGCGGAATCGGAGAAGCAACAATTGAGCAGGCGGCAAACGCCGGAATTGACGTTTGCGTTGCGGGAACGGCTGTTTTCAAAGCCGAGAACGCCAAAGAAGCAATCGCAAAATTGCAGTCATATTAAAATATATTACATAAAATTAAAAGCCGAAAAGGAGTTTTACATTCCTTTTCGGCTTAAATTATTTATATTTATACAAGCTTTAATGCGGATATTTTTCAATAAGCTCACGCAAATCGTACGGTGTAGCCTGATATACAAAGTAGTTGAGCCAGTTTGTATAAAGCAGTGTTGCGTTGCTCCTCCACACCATAGGCGGAGTTTTTGACGCGTCGTCATCGGGGAAATAATTATACGGAAGCTGCGGATTAATTCCCTTGTTCTTGTCACGGAAATACTCGTTTGCAAGCGTTTCCCTGTCGTACTCTGCGTGACCGGTAACAAAAACCTGTCTGCCTGTTCTACTGCACACAACGGCAACTCCTGCCTTGTCGGAAACCGACAGAATTTCAAGCTCGTAATGCTTTTTAATTTCCTCCTCGTCAACGCCCGTATAGCGTGAATGAGGAATACAGAAAGTATCGTCAAAGCCGCGCATAAGCGGATGATGTGGATTGAGGATTTTATGCGAATAAATGCCGCTTAATTTTTCGGGAAGCTGATGTTTTTTTATTCCGTAATGGAAATATAATCCAGCCTGCGCACCCCAGCAGATGTGAAAGGTTGAGTAGACGTTATGCTTTGACCATTCCATAATCTCGCAAAGCTCGTCCCAGTAATCAACGTCCTCAAATTCAAGCTGTTCAACAGGTGCTCCGGTGATAATCATACCGTCAAAGCTCTCGTTTTTCACCTGCTGAAACGTCTTATAGAAGGTTGTCAAGTGATGAGGTGAGGTGTTCTTCGAGGTATGCGAAGCCATCTGCAAAAGCTCAATATCAACCTGAAGAGGGCTGTTGCCCAGAAGTCTTAAAAGCTGGGTTTCGGTTTCAATTTTTGTGGGCATAAGGTTTAAAATCAGAATTTTTAGAGGACGAATGTCCTGCC
The DNA here is from genome assembly GCA_946414115.1 of uncultured Ruminococcus sp. Lineage (GTDB taxonomy): Bacteria > Bacillota > Clostridia > Oscillospirales > Acutalibacteraceae > Ruminococcoides. The sequence goes on from CAMKNF010000022.1 coordinate 6,551, forward strand.
TTAATGCGACCTCGTTCGGCATAACAAAGATGTTTTCCGATTCAAGCACCTTGATAGCCGGAAGATTACTCTGAACCTTGATAGGCATTTTCTCACCACCTTTTATGATTACATTTTACATATGAGGACATAACGTAACCTTTATATCAACTCAAAAGTCGGGCTACCATTATATTCTTACAAACTAACTTTTAGGCTCGATTTGCCCGCCGAGGCACTCGGCTTAATACTGCTTGCCCCAATATACCATATGCTTTGCAGGCTTGCCGCAGCACACGCAGGTATCCGAAAGGTGTTCTTCCTCAAACGGAATACATCTGCTCTTCACGCCGCCTGTAACCTCCTTGAGCTTTTCTTCGCACTCGCTGTCGCCGCACCACATTGCCTTGATAAAGCCGGGGTGATTCTTTGCAATGTCGATAAACTCATCGTAGCTTGTTGCTGTAAAGGTCTTTTCCTGCGTATTCTTGAGTGCACGCTCGTACATATCGTTGTGAATGTCCTCCATAAGCTTTTCAACAAACGCCGAAAGCTCGTCAAGCGGAACAAATGACTTTTCTCTTGTGTCACGTCTTACAACTACGCACTGGTTTTTCTCAATATCCTTCGGACCAATTTCAACTCTTGCGGGTACGCCCTTCATCTCGTACTCTGCAAACTTCCATCCGGGAGCGTGGTCTGAATCGTCAAGCTTAACTCTGAACTTCTTTGCAAGCTCGGCTTTAAGCTCGTTTGCCTTTTCAAGCACACCCTCTTTGTGCTGTGCAACAGGGATTACGGCTACCTGAATTGGAGAAATCTTCGGCGGAAGTACAAGTCCGTCGTCGTCGCTGTGTACCATTATTATTGCACCAATCATTCTCGTTGATACACCCCAAGAGGTCTGGTGCGGATAATGGAGCTTGTTGTCCTTGCCTGTGTATGTGATGCCGAAGCTCTTTGCAAAGCCGTCGCCGAAGTAGTGCGAAGTACCGCCCTGCAAAGCAACGCCGTTGTGCATCATCGGCTCAATTGTATAGGTTTCCTCTGCGCCTGCAAATTTTTCCTTTTCGGTCTTTTTGCCGATTACCGCAGGAATTGCAAGTGTTTCTCTGTAGAAGCTCTCATAAACGTGGAGCATACGCAGTGTTTCTTCTCTTGCCTCTTCCTCTGTTTCGTGCATTGTGTGACCTTCCTGCCACAAGAATTCGGAAGTACGCAGGAACGGACGTGTTGTCTTTTCCCATCTTACAACACTGCACCACTGATTGTAAAGCTTGGGCAAATCACGGTATGTATTGATTATCTTCTTGTAGTGCTCGCAGAAGAGCGTTTCGGATGTCGGACGAACGCAAAGACGTTCTGTAAGCTTTTCCTGACCGCCGATTGTTACCCACGCACATTCTGGAGCAAAGCCCTCAACGTGGTCTTTCTCCTTCTGAAGCAGGCTTTCGGGGATAAACATTGGCATATAGACATTCTCGTGACCTGTTTCCTTAAATCTGCGGTCAAGGTCAGCCTGTATATTTTCCCAGATTGCATAGCCGTAAGGTCTGATTACCATACATCCCTTGACGTTCGAGTAATCAACAAGCTCCGCCTTTTTTACAATGTCGGTATACCATTTTGCAAAGTCCTCATCTCTGCTTGTAATGGCTTCTACCATCTTCTTTTTCTCTGCCATAATTGTTTACCTCCGTGTACGAATTGTACGAATAATTATCATAACATTTCTATTATACAATATATTAAAATTTTTTCAAGTATTTTAGCTTGGTAATAATCGTATCTATTAATGCAAACATCAGTTTTTCGGCTTGTTGTCAATCTCAAGCTTTATCTTCTCAAAGGTTACGCCGTATTTTTCCGCAATATCTCTTGCGTAGCTTACACCCTGCGGAGGTGCGATAAACACCTTGAACGAACGGTTGCCGTTTTCTACTCCCGTTACCATACTTTCAATTCTGCTGTCTCCCTCAACATTGCTGTTCACCTTGTCAAGATCTCTTGCAAGGTCGTGCATATGCGTGTTGAAAACTGCTCTTGTGCCAAGGTAACGCATTGCTTTCACAACGTCCTTTGCAATGTACAAGCCCTCTGCAACGTTAGTTGTTGCAAGGCTTTCGTTGAGCAGAAGCAGGCTATAGCGTGTGGCGATTTCAAAAATTCCGGAAAGTCTTTTGCTCTCCTCGCCCAGTCTGCCCAAATCTACAGTATCGTTTTCATCGGCAGGAAAATGAGTAAAGATATTGTCGCACGGACTGAAAGTCATTGACGATGCAGGAACGTAAATTCCGTTCTGCGCAAGCAGAAACGCAAGTCCGACAGCCTGAGTAATCGTAGTTTTACCGCCCCTGTTAGGACCTGTGAGAATATAAATCCGCTTATCGTCGTCAAACACAAACTCGTTTGTGATTATATCTATATTTTCGCCCTCGACGTTCTTTACAGCAAGCTTGATATTGTAAAGATTTTCAACATGACAGTTTCTATCCTCTTTCGGGGCAAGCTGCGCCTTGCAGAGCGGAAGATTTTTCTGCATAATCTTATCGCAAAGTTCGGCAAATCGAATGTAAAAAATAATCTCGGGCATAAGCGCAACAAACGAATAGCCGTTGATGTTTATGTACTTATCAAGCGTCGATTTGATGTCGTTTACGGTACGGCGCAGAATGTCGGTAACTACCTTTTTAAGAGCGTCGGAAAGCGGATCAGTACCCGTCAGCTCCGAGGTGAAGGTCTGGTTTACGTCCTGCTGTGCGCCCGTTACAAACTTGCCCATTCCAAAGGAAGTAGTACTCGGGTTTGCAGGATGAAAGCTTATGAATCCCGAAACATCGTTGCCGTGGTGCAGCTCGCTTTTCTTATTTGCAAAGTTAGTGAAGCGTTTGAGTATTCCGCTGTCGGTAAAAGGCTTGTCGTTGAGCGAAATTACGCCGACTGTTTTCGGGCGCAGAAGTGCGTCAAGGTTTACCCCCAGCGTTATGCTCCTGAACTTTTGCGCCTTTGCGAGCGTATCCTCAATATCCTTTTTCAAGTCGGGAAATCCGCTGTCGTTATAGATTGAAGTTACGTTCTCTTTGAGAGTTAAAAGTCCCTGCGACCTTACGTCAATTGATTCAAGCGTTGTCTTTATCTGCGTAATGCAGTCAACATAGCCGTCTATTTCACGCAGTCTGTTGATAAGCTGCCAGAGCGACGACGCCTCCGAGTCCTTCTGAAAGCGCTCAATCTCCCTTAAATCGGCAAGCTTTGCAAGCAAGGCTGTCAAATCCTCACGCAGTTTCGGAAAACGCAGAAAATCGTCAAAAACGTCGCACCTGTACTTTATTACCTCTTCATCATCGGTAATCTGCGTTAAAAGCTGTTTGATGCTGTTGCGCTCGTATGCGTCCTCGGTAAGCGCATCGCAGAGGAAATCAATTGATAAATCATTTACCGCCTCTTTTGTCAGGGGGCGGTAAACTGCATCTGAATTTTGCGGATGAAGCAAGCTGAAATTTTCCATAATCCACCGTCCTTAATTTTTATTTATTACTATTATTATATATCAAAAAATGTCGGACGCAATATGATAAATTGAATTTATTGCAATATTATTTATTTTGTGATATGATTATTTCATTACATAAGCGAGGTATTGATATGGATAAGAATTTGCTTAACAGAATTAACGAGCTTGCCAAAAAGAAACGTGAACAGGGACTGACTACAGATGAACAGGCTGAACAGAAAAAACTGTATAAAATTTATCTCGGTGAAATCCGCACCCAGTTTGACAAAACTCTCGACAACGTCAGCGTTAAAGAAAAGGACGGCGAGGTTGTGCCGTTCAAGCAGGCGTATTTAAAGAAAAACAAAGACAAATAACAAAAGCTCGGACAAGCGTAAATGCAGATGTCCGAGCTTTATTTTTTGATTTAATCAGATATTGTCAACCGTTCCAATGTAAACGGGAATACTGCTTTCGTTGTCAATCAGCAGGAAAATAAACGGACGGTCAATTTTAATTGTTTCGTCGGTTTTTTCAAGCTCCTTAACACGCTTTTCAACGATTTTCGAGTCGCTGTTTATACCCGAAGCGTTAACGGTAATTTCGGGAGTTATTTCATAAATCTCATTGAGATTGAAATTATCGGTATGCGTGATGTTCTTGAACAGAGCATCATCGGTAAACAGTGTGTACAAGCCGCTGTCTGCAAGAGCGTCCGAAAGTGGTTGAGGTTGTTCCTCTGATGAAATTGAAAATTCGGGAATCTTTGCCGTAACCTTTTTGGTAATGTCTACGCTGTCTAAAAGGTCAGAAAACTCCGTATAGTTAAAATCGGAAACGTAATCCTCAAGCGGCACGCCCTCATTCGGCATAACAATCATAAGCTTGAGCGGATTTTTGCTTGTGTACTTTATAATACCCTTTGCGTTTTTGGTCTTGATAAGCGACTCGTTTGAGGTCATAAAGTTTACGCTTTTGTCGCCGCTGCCGGACTTGAACGTTCCCTTTTCAATGTCGCTTTTGCTGTAATTATCAAGCCACAAATCGCTCATATCGCAGGCATTCACCAAAAACAGGCTGTCTTTTTCGTTCAGATTTTCAAACAAATCGGCAGAACTAAAAACAGAAAGGCTCTTGTTTACCTTTGAAACAGCGTTTTTGTCCGAGAACAAAAATCGGTACACATTATTTTCAAAATAGCTTGCGTTGGTCTGCAAAAAGCTTGTTTTTACGTCGGAAATATCATTAAAGAAAAGGTTCAGTCCAAAGCGTACATACTCGCTTTTGCTTTCTTGCGTTTTCTTGCCCGAAAGCTCGTCAACCTCTCCGCTTCCTGTTTTGCTGACAGCCTCCATACGGCTTTTGAAATACGATGAACACTGATTAATATTATCAATTGTCAAATCCTTGCCGAGTGCAAGTCTGATTTCGTCCTGTGTGTCGCCCGTTGCACCGTTTGCAAGAAGTGAAAGCTGAAGTGCCGCTGTGGCAGGAGCAAATACCGACGACTTTGTTTTGTCGGATTTCTGCGCAAAATAGTTGCGGAACAGCCTCAACTCAAAGTTTGAAACCGAGCTTGCATACACGTTGTATGACAAAGGTGCGGAGGTTGCACCGTCATTGTAATTATAACTTTCAGCGGGATCTGTGCTTCTCGTATAATCCTTTGACAGCTTTTCTCCGTCAGAAAAGTCTGTCGGATCGCCGCAGGCACAAAGCGTGCATACAACCAGAGCGAGGCACATTAACAAAGCAATTGATTTTTTCATTGTTTTTTTCCTTTCAGTGGGTATAATTTATCAGTCCTCTGCACAAAGCTTCTGTGCAAGTCTGAATATATTTTCCGCAGAGTCGGCTATTGAAAGTTCTCTGCATTTTTTCTTCATATCATCAAGCTTTTCGGGTGAGTTAAGCAGTTCGATAATCTGGTCTGCACCGTTTTTCCTGTCAAGCATAACTGCCGCATTCTGCTTGATAAGGAAGTCTGCGTTGTCACGCTCCTGTCCCGGGAAAGCGCTGTAAATAGCCATAGGCAATGTGCAGGCAAGACTTTCGGTAACGGTAAGTCCTCCGGGCTTTGTCACAATCAAGTCGGAAATATGCATATAGTCCTGAACGTTCTTTACAAAGTAAAGCAGCTTGGTGTTATCCTGCATACCCATTTCATCAATCAGCTTTTCAAGATGCCCGAAAAGCTTTATGTTGCGTCCGGTAATGACGATAAACTGCATATTTTTACCTTTTTTGGCAAGCCTTTTGTAAAATTCAAGCACGCTTGTAACGCCGAAAGAGCCTGCCATCAGGAGCACAGTAGGAATATTTGGGTCAAGTCCCTCCCGTCTGCATATTTCTTCTTTGTCAAACGGCTCTGTAAAGCTGTCAAAAATCGGAATACCAAGAGGATAGATTATGCTTTCGTCAACGCCGTATTCGTCAATAAGCTTTTTTGCCATCTGCGGCTCTGCAAGCACATATGCCTCAATTTTAGGAACAATATATGTACGGTGAGCGTCATAGTCGGTAATTATGCTGATTGCTTTTACATCAATCTTACCCTGTCGGCGAAGCTTTGAAATCATCGTTGTAACAAACGGATGGCAAATAATAACAATATCGGGCGAGTGCTCGTTAATTGTTTCAAGCAGCTTGTTCGACATCATCGTATTTGAGCGCATTACCGCCTTATACATTAGATTTTTTCTGTCGGTAATCTTGTAGCATTTTCCGTAAACCTTCGGAATTTTGGTAGCCATAAAATGATAGCCGCCGCAGACCGTCTTGTCATACACCTTGCCGATTGCCTTCATTGCGTCAACAACACTGACTTCGGTTTCGGGACTTAACGACTTTATTTTTGCTTCAAGTGCAGCAGCTGCACGCTTGTGACCTCCGCCTGTAGAAGCAGTAAATATAAGTATTTTCATAGTATTTCTCCGAATTTTCGGGCAAAAAACTTCGCCCTGATATTTCTGCTTATATTAATTATTATACTGATATTTTACAGTAATTTCAACCATTATTTTCACTTTATTCAATATAGGATTTTTGCCGTCTGTTGTGTGTATTTTTTATATGATATGGGCAACGAAAAAAATCAATGATAATCAGTTTCCGTCGCTGTACTGATTATTCTTGTTCTACAAAAAGGTTTTATCTTTATAATGAACAAAAAAATACTAAAAAAAGTTTTTAATATTTGTATTTTACCTCTTTATTTTTAAATTACTTTATAGTAAAATGTATTCTGTAACCAAATGTTAATTTTTTATAATAATATTTGCATATATTTCAGGGGTGAGATATTTGAGTAAAAATTCCTATGATGATTACATTGTCCTTGATGAAGGTCTTGTTGATATTTCAAGCGGTCATGCCGCACCTACTCAATCAGGTAAGGGAAAACATACTTATAAACCGGATAAAAATCCAAATAATAAAAATAACAAGAAAAAAGCTATTATTATCTCCTCTGTTGCCGTTGCAGTTGTTGCCGCACTGGGCGTAACAGGCTTTTGCCTTTTTCAGAGCGGAATATTCGGCGGTTCTTCCGAAAACGGCGAATTCGTATTCAAAGAAGGTACTTCCGTATCGGGAATTTCAATTTCCGGTAAAACTATGGAAGAGGCTAAAAAACTGCTTGAGGAAAGAGAGGGCAGCTTTATTAAGCCGATTTCAATTTCAGTGGACGTTGACGGTGAGGTCACAACGCTTACTCAGTCCGACTTTGAATACACCTTTGACATTGATACCGTTCTCAGCAACATAAAAAACGACATTCTTAATCCATCGGGCAACACTTCTGAAACAAAAACCTATGAGATTACCGCAACGGTAACTGTTGACTCTATTGAAAAAAATACTAAAAAAATTGAAAAGGCAACTAACTGCAATCCCAAAAACGCCTATGTTTCCAAGTTTACGCCATACTCCGACAAACGCTTTGAGTATGCCGAAGCCGTAAAAGGAAAAAAGGTTAATACCGATGATTTAAACGACCAGATTAAAACCGCTGTTTCACAGGGTGCTGATGAAAAAAGAATTATTGCCGATCTTGAAACCGTTGACGCAAAGATTAATGTTGACGACTTAAAGAAAAATATCAAAAAGCTTGCTTCCTATGAAACCGTTTCTACAAACTCTGCAAACGGTACGGAAAATATGAGAACTTCACTTGCCGCATGCAACGGCTCGGTTATTGAGCCGGGTGCAACCTGGTCGTTCAACGAATGTACAGGCGACTCAAACCTTGAATCAAACGGCTATAAGTCAGCAGGCGTTATAGCAAACGGAGAACTCACCAGCGGAATCGGCGGCGGAATCTGTCAGTCAAGCTCAACAATCTACAATGCCGCTATCAGGGCAAATATGGATGTTGAAGAACGCTATCCTCACAAGTGGGCGTCCTCATATGTTCCCACGGGACTTGACGCCACAATCGACTATCCACGACTTGATTTAAAGCTTTCAAACCCGACTGAATATCAGATGTTTATGGAGTGTAAGCTCGTTGACAGCACGCTCTACGTATCAATCTGGGGTGTTAAGGATTCGTCCTACGATGAAATCAAAACTCACAACGAAATGACCGATAAGGGCGGTTCAAGCTACACGGTAAAGGCTTGGAGAGTTTACTATAAGGACGGCAAAGAGGTTGACCGTGAGTCTCTTGGTTCTTCTACATATGACAGCGACCACGGCTATGTATTCATTGAAGCTGACAACGACAGCAATGCAAAGAATACGAATGTTGACGATATAGATGAAACAAGACCGCCTGAAAGCAGTAGCAGTGAGACATCGCATAGCTCATCAAGCAATAATACACCTTCATCAAGCAGTAAACCGCAGAGCAGTTCGTCATCATCAAAGCCTACGCAGGCTCCTACCGAAGCACCGACTGATCCCCCTGCTCCGGAACCTGAACCCGAGCCTACACCGACCGAACAGCCGGGCACAAGCGAAAATCCATAATTCAAAAATAATTTTAATAATAAACTCCCTTTCGCAGATAATAAAAGCGGAAGGGAGTTTTTGTATGATAAGAAGAATCGGCGGACATACAATCGGTTTTGAGGAAATGCCCTCAATCATCGGCTTTGCATCAGTTGCAGGAAAGTTTGAATCGCAAGGACCTCTCGGCAAGGCTTTTGACAAGATAATTTACGACAGCTATGACGGACTTGACACCTACGAACAGGCTGAAAGCCGTTTTCAGTCCGAGGCGGTAACTGAAGCACTTACGAAGGCAAAAATAAAAGCCGAGGAGGTTGACTGTATTTTCGCAGGCGATTTGCTCAACCAGTGCGTTGGCTCAAGCTACGGTCTGATTGACTTTGGCATTCCCTATCTCGGTCAGTACGGTGCGTGTTCAACAATGGCGCAGGGACTTATTATGGCGTCTGTATTTGTGGAAAGCGGTGCGGCAAGAACGGCTATGTGCGTAACCTCGTCGCATTTCTGCTCTGCGGAGCGACAATACAGATTTCCGCTTGAATACGGCGGAGTGCGTACTCCCACCGCACAATGGACGGTGACAGGCTCGGGAAGCTGTGTTCTTAAAAATGCAAAAAAAGGTCCCTGCATTGCAAGGGCGACTGTGGGAAGAATCGTTGACCTCGGCGTTAAGGATGCAAACAATATGGGTGCAGCTATGGCGCCTGCGGCGGCGCAGACTCTGAAAAACTTTTTTGACGATACAGGCACTGCTCCACGTGACTACGACCTAATTCTTACGGGCGATTTGGGAGAAGTGGGAAGTAAATCGCTTTACGATTTGCTTTTGCTTGAGGATATTGACATACGCAACAGACACAACGACTGCGGACTTATGATTTTTGACAGAAACAAGCAGGACGTTCACGCAGGCGGCTCGGGTTGCGGCTGTGCGGCGTCTGTTTTCTGTTCAAAAATCTTAAGTGATTTAAGCAGTGGAATCTACAACAACATTTTATTTATGGCTACGGGTGCTCTGATGAGTCCCACAACTTGCGGTCAAGGTGCTACAATTCCGTCAATTGCACATCTTGTAAATGTAAAAAACAGATAAATTTTAAAAAATATCTGTTCAAATCAATTTTCGTATGCTATAATATAGACACTAATATTAATTGTGATAGTTTGTCTTTATACCATATTAAATTTTTGGGCAAATAAAACGGGAGTTGTGTTTATGTTTGGCAGAATTCAGAACATTGACAACAGAGTTCTTGAACGCATCGGCAAAATTCATAAGCCTGTGCTCAATAAAATAATGATTACTGCATCCCGTGCAGGCAACCTAGGACTTGTCTGGTGGGTTATCTGTATACCGTTCCTCGTTCGCCCCGACTGGCGTCTGACAGGACTTAATATTGTTTTCGGACTTGCGCTTGCTCACCTTATGGGCGAGGTTATTCTAAAGCATATAGTCAAGCGAGTCCGTCCCTGTCACAGTTTGGGTGACGACGAACAGCTCATTAACAGACCGAGGTTCTACTCGTTCCCGTCGGGACACACAACAGCCTCGTTCGCCGTTGTGGGTGTTGTTCTTTTAAGGTGCAGACTTATAACGTTCCTGCCGATTTTACTGCTTGCGGCTCTGATAGGTTTTTCAAGAATTTATCTGCGTGTGCACTATCTTACAGACGTTGTTTGCGGCGTACTGCTCGGCTTTGTATGCGGAGTATGCTCGGTGCTTGTTTTCAACGCAATCATACCTGTTTAAAATTCAAATTTTAAAATATTTACCCCTCCAAGCGGAGGGGTTTTGTTTTTCCTTAAACAGTATAAAAAGTAATTTTCCGTCAATAATAAACTCACAAAAAGTTGTATGGGGGTTATGTTGTGCAGTACGGAAAAGTTGAAATATGCGGAGTGAACACCTCGCAGTTAAAATTACTTAAGGAGAGCGAAAAAAGGGAATTACTTTTAAAAATCAAAAACGGCACCCCTGCCGAGAAAAAAGCCGCCAGAGAAAAGATGATTAACGGAAATCTGCGCCTTGTACTGTCAGTTATCCAGCGTTTTACAAACCGAGGAGAAAACCCCGACGATTTGTTTCAGGTGGGAGTAATAGGACTGATTAAGGCTATTGACAACTTCGACCCCGGTCTTGACGTGCGTTTCAGCACCTACGGCGTACCGATGATTATCGGTGAAATCCGCCGTTATCTGCGGGACAACAACTCCGTCAGAGTTTCACGCTCAATGCGAGATACTGCCTACCGAGCAATGCAGATTAAGGAGGAGCTTACAAACAAAAACAACCGAGAGCCAACCGTTGAGGAAATTGCAAAGATTATGGAAGTTCCGAAAGAAACGGTTGTACTTGCGCTTGAAGCGATTGTCGAGCCTGTTTCGCTGTACGAGCCTGTGTTCTCCGACGGCAACGATACTATTTATGTTATGGACCAGATTGGCGACAAGAACGACGATTCAACGTGGCTTGAAGAAATCGCCGTTAAGGAAGCAATAAAAAATCTTTCCGACAGAGAAAAACGTATTCTCACACTCCGTTTTT
>CAMKNF010000023.1 GCA_946414115.1 uncultured Ruminococcus sp.
TACTTGATGGTGACTGGAGTTCAGACGTGTGCTCTTCCGATCTGTCAAGCGTTACCATAAAACCGAGTCTTGTGAGTGTTTTAACAATTGTGTCGTTGTCGATTTCAATTCCCGTGTATCGGTCAACGAACTTTTTGTCAAAGTCGAGCGTAACAGTATCATAATGGAAAGCGTACTCATCTGTGAGTGAAGATACAACCTTAACGCCGCCGTCGTACTTTTTGAGAAGATATAAAAATCTTGCAATTGCAACGTCCGTCATTTCGGGGTCAAGGCACTTTTCGTAACGCATTGAAGCGTCTGTGCGGTGAGCAAGACGAACGGTGGATTTACGGATTGAAACAGCGTTAAATGTAGCCGATTCAAGCGTAAGAGTAGTAGTATCGTCAACGATTTCAGAGTCAAGACCGCCCATAATACCTGCGATTGCAACGGGGGTGTCATCGTTGCAAATCATCAGCGTGTTCTCGTCAATGTTGCGGTCAACACCGTCGAGTGTACGGAAAACAAACGGCTTGTCAAAACGCTTGATTCTGATTTTTTCAACCTTGCGTGAGTCGAATGCGTGCATAGGCTGACCCATTTCGAGCATAAGGTAGTTTGTCAGGTCGGCAAGGAAGTTGATTCCTCTCATACCGCAGTAAAAGAGCCTTATTCTCATATTTACGGGGCTTAAGTTTCTCTTGATATTCTCAACCTGCAAACAGCTGTAACGCTGACAGAGGTCGTCCTCAATCTTCATATCAACCTTTTTAAGCTCCTCATAAGCCTTTAAATCGTCAACGTCAAGCGGTTTTAATTCTCTGCCTGCAAGAGCGGCAAACTCTCTTGCAATGCCGTAGTGTCCCCAGAGGTCGGGGCGGTTTGTAAGAGATTTATTGTCAACCTCGAATACAATATCGTCAACCTCGTAAACGTCCTTGATGTCGGTGCCGTTTGCAACGTCGTCGGTAATATCCATAATTCCCGAGTTGTCGTCTGAAATTCCGATTTCAGCCTCACTACAGCACATACCGTTTGAAGTAAAGCCTGCAAGCGGACGGGGAGCAATTGTAATATCGCCGATTTTTGCACCGACCTGTGCAAAGGCGGTTTTCATACCTACTCTGACGTTAGGCGCACCGCAAACAACGTCGGTAAGCTCGCCGTTGCCTGCGTCAACCTTTAAAAGGTGAAGCTTCTTTGAGTCGGGGTGATTCTCAACCGACTTGATTTCGGCAACAACAATTCCGCTGATGTCCGAGCCTTTATGGAAAATCTCGTTTTCAACCTCTGCTGTTGAAAGAGAAAACTTGTGAATAAGCTCAAGCTTGTCAATACCTGAAAGGTCAACAAAATCCTGAATCCAGTTCATTGATAAAAACATATTTGATACCCTCCTTATTCATCATCGGTAAACTGTGAAAGCGACTTAAGGCTTCCGCTGTTTAAATCTCTGATGTCCTTGATGCCGTACTTCATCATTGCAAGTCTTGTAAGACCAAGACCGAACGCAAAGCCTGTGTACTCTTCGGGGTCAATTCCGCCCTCTCTTAAAACGTTCGGGTGAATCATTCCGCAGGGGCAAAGCTCAAGCCAGCCGCTGTGCTTGCAGGAAGGACAGCCGTCACCGCCGCAGATAAGACAGCTTATGTCAAGCTCAAAGCCGGGTTCAACGAACGGGAAGAAGCCGGGGCGCAGACGAACCTTGATGTCCTTTCTGAATACCTCGGAAAGCATAGTTTTCATAAAGAAAATGAGGTTTGAAATTGAAATGTCCTTGTCAACCATAACGCCCTCCATCTGGAAAAAGGTGTTTTCGTGGCAGGCGTCTGTAGCTTCGTTTCTGAAACACCTTCCGGGGAAGATAGCCTTAATCGGTACGCCGTTTTCAACAAGGTTTTTGCCGTACTTTCTGAGAATAGCGTTCTGTGCGGCTGAGGTCTGTGACTTTAACAGCTGACCGTTGTCAAGGTAGTAGGTGTCCTGCATATCACGTGCAGGGTGGTGTTTGGGAATATTGAGTGACTCAAAGCACTCGTAGTCGGTTACAACCTCGGGGTAGTCCTCAACGGTAAATCCCATTGACTTAAAGATTGCCTCGCACTGACGCTGAACAAGAGTAATCGGGTGATAAGAGCCTCTTGTAAGGTCTACGGGAGTTGTGATGTCAAACTGCGGCATTGACGCAATTTCACGCTCAACTTCCTTTTCCTTAAGTTCGGCGATTTTTTCTTCAATTTTTTCAGCCGCAAAGGTTTTGAGCTTGTTTACCTCTGCACCGAAGGACTTTCTTTCTTCGGGAGAGAGATCCTTCATTCCCTTTAACAAGGCAGTGATACTTCCCTTTTTGCCGAGATAAGCAACCCTGATTTTATCAATGTCAATAAGGTCGGCAGTTTCGGAAAGCTTTTTTGTAATTTCTTCTTTTAAAACAGCGATTTGATCCATAAATACCTCCGTAATTTAAAAATAAAAAAGCCCCTGCGTAAACTACGCAGGGACGAAATAATCCGCGGTACCACCCTGATTTTTGCATCAATTAGAAGCAAACACTTCCTTGACATATAACGGTGTCAGCCGTTGAAGCCTAATACAATTTTCAGCCTCACCGCTCGGGAGCGAACTTCACATTACAGGTACCGCAATGCGCTTTCAGCCAAGGCGCATATTCTCTTTAGCGGTACGCATTGAATGCTACTTTCTCCGTCAATGCGTTATTTTTTCTAATAATAACACTATTTGTCGATTATTTCAAGTGTTTTGCCAAAATATTTTAAACGATAAAGCTTTATCTAATCTGCGTTTAATAATTAGAAAACACACTAAAAAACAGTTGACACTACAGTGATTTTGTATTATTATAAAAGTGTACTAAAACTATTAATACAATACATTTAGGGGGTTAATTATGTTTCAGATTGATTTTGCTTCAAGAGTGCCTATTTATGAGCAGCTCTGCACGAACATAATCAAGTTAGCCTCAGCAGGAGTATTCAAGTCGGGCGACAAGCTTCCGCCTGTAAGAATTCTTGCCTCACAGCTCGGAATAAACCCAAATACTGTTGCAAAGGCGTACAGAGAGCTTGAAAGTCAGGGATACATTTTTTCCACAGTCGGACGTGGCAGTTTCCTCACCGACAAGCTTACGGAGAATTGCGCCCAGAAGATGCTTGCGCTTGAAAATTTCAAGGAGGCGGCTAAAAACGCATGCCTGTTTGGCGTGAGTAAGGAGGAAATGACCGAAATACTCGAAAATACCTTTAAGGGAGGTAAAGATTTTGATTGAGTTAAAAAACCTTACAAAGAGGTTTGACAAGGTCACTGCTGTTGACAATATGAACCTTACGATAAACGAAGGTTCTGTTGTCGGTCTTGTCGGCAGCAACGGCAGTGGTAAGTCAACCTTGTTAAGACTTTTATCGGGTGTGTATCAGCCCGACGGCGGAGAAGTGCTTGTGGGAGGAAAAAAGCTTTTTGACAATCCTGCGGCAAAGGGCGAATGCTACTTCATTCCCGACTTCCCGTTTTTCTACAACAACAGCACAATAAACAGCACCGCTTTTCTTTACAGAAATCTCTACCCGAACTGGAGCGAGGCACAGTTCAATCGCTTCTGCTCGGTTTTCCCAATTAAGCGAGACGCTAAAATAATCAATATGTCAAAGGGTATGCAACGTCAGGCGGCTCTTATTCTTGCCCTTTCAACCTGTCCGAAATACCTTTTCCTCGACGAGATATTCGATGGTCTTGACCCTGTTGTTCGTCATCTGCTCAAAAAAATAATTATTGAACAGGTGTCGGAGCACAATATGACGGTTATCATAGCTTCGCACAACCTGCGTGAGCTTGAGGATTTGTGCGACAGAATCTGCCTTATGCACAGAGGAAAAATGCTTATGGAGCGTGATATCGACTCCTTAAGACTTTGTTTCAGAAAGGTTCAGGTTGCGTTCTCGGAAATCCCGATGATGCCTAACATTTTTGAGGGAATTGACGTTGTGAACGTATGGCAGAACGGCAACGTATTTAACGTTACAATCAGAGGAACGGAAGAAGATTTTATGCCGCAGCTCAATGCGCTTAATCCTGCGTATATTTCGGCTATGCCGCTCACTCTGGAAGAAATATTTATAAGTGAAATGGGGGCAGCAGGCTATGACGTCAACAGTATCCTTTAAAGAAAAGCTAAAGCAGGCGTACTCCGTTTTTAAATGGGATTTAAAGTCCTGCTCGGGAACAATGGCGGTTTATGCTATTTTAGCCGCTGTTTTCACAACAATAATTTTAACGCTTTGCCTTGTATTCGGATTTTATGCACAGAACAGTGTTATGTACGATACATATTCATATTCGCAGGCGATTTCTTCACTTGAAACTGCTCCCGATACGAATAACGCAATTGCAGTAGCGGTAAAGGTTTTCCAGATAATTGCGTCGCAGATGATTTATTTTCTGACGATAATTTTTGCAATAATCTACACAGTTAAGGTTTATTCTTATCTGCACAACAAGCGCAAGGCTGACCTTTACGGCTCACTTCCGATAAGCAGAATTATGCTTTTTGTTTCAAAGTCAGCCTCGGCTTATCTCTTTACGCTTATTCCTGCAATGTTCTTTTTGGGAATTATTTTTATAGTTTCAATGTGCTTTGGTCAGCCGATAGTCAATGAGGCTCTTAACATATACGTAAAGCTCCTTATGGGAACGCTTGCAAGTATTTCGGCATACGGACTTATTTCCGTTTGCTGCGGAACAACGCTTAACTCGGTAATTATGTTCATTGCCGTTTGCATTGCTTATCCGCTTTCCGCAATGTTTATCAAGGGCGTAGCCAACGGATTTTTCTACGGTAGCTACACGGGTGTTTTCAAGAACCATTTTATAATGAACGCTTTGAATCCCCTTGCCGCATATGACGGAATCAACATAATATACTGGCTGATTTTCTCTGCTGTCTGCATTGTAGCGTCTGCATTCCTCGTAAAGAGAAGAAAGGCAGAGCGTGCACAGGCTTCGTTTGCATATTACCTGCCCTGCCACATTGTAAAGGTGCTCGTATCGTTCCTTGTCGGAATGTTCCTCGGAGTGCTTTTCGGCTCGCTCAATGTACTCGGAAACGGATATTTTGGCTTTGTGTTCGGATTTATACTCGGCAGTGTGCCTGCGTTTGTAATCGCTCACCTGATTTTCTATAAGGGCATTTCAAAGCTTATCAGGACTTCAATTCCGCTCGGTGGATTGGTAGTCGTTGTTGTTGCGGTTATGGCTGTATGCAGTTACGATGTTTTCGGCTACAACGAGTTTATCCCAAAAGCTGACGATGTTAAGAGTGCAGGACTTATTGACTCAAGCAACCTCTACAGAGAAAGCGACAGCAATTTAAATAAGATTGTCAGAAATTCGGCAGAGGATTTTACAGATAAAGAAAGAATTAATTCAATCATCAGCTCGCACAGCAGTATTATTGCTGACAAAGATTTTACATCGTATAAAAAGTTCCAGAGCGTATGGTACGATATGTTTGTCTATAATATGAACATCGGTTTAAACGAAATGCGCTTCAGCTTCGCTTATAAAATGAACAATGGCAGTGTTATAACAAGAACATACCCTGCATCTGTATATGATTCATTTTCAACTGATACTATTGATACAAGTGAAATTGTAAACACAAAGACATACACAGAAAAATATGCTGCGGCTTTAAATGCAAATCAAAGCGATATTTCAAGCGTAACCGTAAAAACAAATGAAATGTCAGGCTGTATGTCCGATGATACGGAAAAGAGTAAAGAGGATTTCGGCAAGGTGGTTGAAGCTTTCCGCAAGGACTTCAAGGCTGATAACAGTGACATTTCCGTTGTGCTTGCTCCTGCTGAAGATGACGTTTCGCTCTATTCGGATTATTACGGACTTTCTTCTTATTACGAGGTCAAAGATTTTAAATATTATCAGAAAGAATATCCCGACGCAGTTTGCCTGCTTGAGGTGAATACGGGAGAAAACAGTTACTCAAATCCGAGTGATTTGTTTACTGATATAATAGGCGGAAGCTTTTCGATATATGACAGTATGCCGAAGAAGGAAACCTACCTTATTCCCAAGAGCTACACAAATACAATCAGCGCCTTAAAGGACATAGGTGTTCTAAACAGCGACAATACCATTAACGAGAAGAGCGATTATTACAAGTCGCTCGATGTATATTATTAATCGAGGTTAGGTTTTATGGAGTTATACAAGGGACGTCCCGAAGATACAGAAGGCAGGGAAGAAAGGGAAGTCAGGGTTTACGACTTGCTCGACAGCCTTGGTATTGAGTATTTCCGTACAGACCACGAGCACGCCGACACAATGGAGGCTTGCAACAGGATTGACGCAGTGCTTGACGTGGTAATCTGCAAAAATCTTTTCCTTTGCAACCGGCAGAAAACTGACTTTTATCTTTTAATGATGCCGGGTGATAAGCCGTTCAAGACGAAGGAGCTTTCAAGTCAGATTAACAGCGCAAGACTTTCGTTTGCATCTCCCGACGCAATGCTTGAGTACCTCGACATAAAGCCGGGTGCGGTCAGCGTTATGGGGCTGATGAACGACAAGGACAATCACGTGAAACTGCTTGTTGACGAAGATGTGCTCAAGGACGAATACGTCGGCTGTCATCCCTGCGTGAATACCTCAAGCCTTAAGCTGAAAACAGAGGACGTTTTCGGAAAATACCTGAAAGCCGTAAATCACACCGCAACAACGGTTGTGCTTAAAGGCGAATAATTGAATAAAAAATTATGACTGCAATCTGAGAAACTCTCTTGGTTGCAGTCATATTTTTGTTATATATATTTTTAACTTTTTATTCTTTCGGAAAAGCCTGCAAATGTACTGCCTAATTTCTGAATAAGCGACGCTGACAAAAACGCAATATCAATAAACAGAATTAACCAGAGAATTGACAGGTGCAGCGGCTGTTCGTAAATACACAGGAACGGATAAGGTCCGTCAATCACGTAAAGCAGATTAAGAATAACGGCGGCAACAGCATAAATAAAGGTGGGAATTGTTGCGGCGAATGATAAGCCGACGTCGTATTTTGTGCCGCCCTCAAAAAGCACAAACGAAATAAGCGAAAGCAGAGGACAGGAAAAGTGAAAGTAAAGGAAGTCGCCGTTGAACAGCATATATTCATATCCGCCCTCACCGAAAACGGGTGCAAAAATTGTGACAACTACAACAAAAGTGACGTTCAGACAGCAAACGGAAATGTATTTCAGAGTCCTAATGGGCTTTGGTATATCGGGCTTTTTTGGCGAAAACAGTGAACGAGCCGTAAAAAATGCAAAAACTATGCATACAGTCAGGGCAAAAATATTGCTGTCGGTAGTGTAGAAACTGAACATTTCAAGCCCTGTGCCGCCTGCACAGATTGCAGTCCCGATTATTTCCAGAACAATTATGATTACGTTTATGATAAGCGACATCGTAAGCCTGAAATTCCTATTTCTCACAACAAAAACCTGCCCTTTTGAATCTATAAATTTATTATAAGCAGATTTTGATTTTTAATTAGTTTAAAAATATGGAATGAAAAACAAAACAGGCACCATGACGGTGCCTGTTTTGAAAATGGGAAATATGGTGATGTGTTGTTAGTTGTCTGATGAGTTGTCATATTTTCTGACACGCAGAGGAATGTTCAGACCCTCTGCAATTTTTTTGCATTTTTCAACCTCTTCTTCGCCGATTACGTCAACAACCGAGAGCGCAACGTTTTCGGTGAGTGCTCTGCACTTTTTTGCAAAGTCGAGCATTTCGTCAAAGGAGTCAATGCCGAACTTCGGACGAACTGTTTTGAGGTAGTCCTCCTTGTTTGAGCAGTTAAGACTGATTGAAACGGCGTCAACGTTACTGCAAAGCTCCGCTGAAATATCTCTGCCGTTTACAAGACTGCCGAGTCCGTTTGTATTAACTCTGATTTTTATACCAAGCTTACTGCGAATGTACTGTGCGGTTTTCACGAGCACGTCAAAAGAATTTGTCGGCTCGCCGTAGCCGCAGAAAATTATTTCGTTATAACCCTTGAAATCAAATACGTCAATTGCTGCTTTGACCTCCTCAAAGCTCGGATTGTGATTGAGCCAGAGGTTAGAAGCGTCGCCGATTGCGTCCTTTTTACTGCGAATGCAGAATGTGCAGGCACAAGGGCATTTGTTTGTTATGTTAAGATAAACCTTGTCTTTGTAGACATAAAGTATTTCTTCACTTGTGTTTGCCATACAATCACCTCAAAACTCTAGGGAGCATTTTCTGCTTGAATTTAATTGCGTCAAGACCTGCGCCTAATGCAATGAAGATGAGTGCACCGACGCCGGGCTGGAGCCACCATGTTGCAAGCTCACCGATTGCAGCTGCCCAGCCGTACATAAGACCGTTTGCAATGAAGTAACCGCCGACAGTGACCATTGTTGTGGGAATGAGCATAAGAAGGTTGGGAATGCTGATGATTTTGTTGTCATTGCCGTGTTTTTTGAGCATCATTGCGCAGAGTACAAACGGAACGGCGTTGAAAGCCTTGATGATTGCCGTAGGAATCGCCCACTGCGGATAGCCTGCAATCAGGTCTGCAAGTGCACCGCCGATTGATGCGGCAATAATTCCGAAAGGTCCGGGAAGAATACTTGCACCGAGGTAAATCATTGAATCGCCTGCGTGTGAGTAACCGAGGGGAGAGGGGATTTTAATAAATGCAGTCGTAACCGTTACAAGAGCCGCAAACATAGCGGTCATTGTAATCAGCTTTACGTTTACATTTGAGCCTGTTTTTGTTTTTACATTCTGATTGTTCATACTTTTTCCTCCTATTAATTATGAAGTTGATATAAAAATTTTTCAAAATTAATACCGTCGTTTCTGTCATACGGCTCCTTTGCCGTATCGGCAGTTGCTTTTTCTATGAATGAAACGGCTTTGCTGACAGCAGAAACAAGTCTTTCGCCGTTTACCACAGAGGCAAATACAATTGATGCGAAAATATCGCCTGTTCCCGAAAAACTTCCGCCGTGACATTCTGCTTTTACAAAACTGCAATCCTGTTTTGTAAACACACCGTTGTAAAGACAGTCACCTTTTTTGATTCCCGTAACAACGATTTTCTGTTCGCTGTGGGAAAATGCATTCTTTGCAACCTCACTGATTCTTTCAAGAAAATCATCGTTTTCGCAATGCGAATTAAGCTCTTCAAAATCTGTATCTGTAAGTATACAAAGCTCGGTGAGATTCGGCGTAATTATGTCGGCTGATCTTGCAAGACTGCAAACTTTTTTGCAGGTTTCATTGCTGAAAGCCGAATAAAGTCTGCCGTTGTCGCCCATAACGGGGTCAACAAGAACAACCGTATTGCTTTTTCTGAATGTATTAATAAAATCAAAAATTATGTCAACCTGTTTTTTGTCGGCGATATATCCCGAGTAAATTCCGTCAAAGCTTTCGTTGTTAAGACTCCACATCTCTTTATAGTGACAAAGCTCGTCGGTGAGGTCAATACAGTAATGATTTTTATATCCCGTCTGATTTGTAAGCACAGCCGTAGGCATAGGGCAGGGCTGAACGCCCATTACCGATAGTACAGCGATTGTTGCCGTCAGAGAGCATTTTCCGAAGCCTGAAAGGTCGTTGATGACTGCGGCTTTCTTAATCATAACTGTCCTCCTCTTTACTTGAAATGTTTTGAGATTTTTTGAATACAGTTGAATTTTAGCATAAAACTGTATATTAAAAAATAGACAGTTTTAACAAAAATAATAAGTACAGTTTTCAGGCGAAAAAATACAGCCGCTTTCCATTTCTGAAAAACGGCTGAAAAATGAAGCTTTCGAAAATTACATATATTCTTTTGCGATTTTAAGTCCGCCTGTTGCCTTGTTATCCTTTACATAAGCTTTTCCGGAAACCCCCGTTGCTACAATCCAGGTAAACGTTGGAGTAGTTGAACCCGTAGCCTTTATTTCGTAATTGACAACAACAAAATTATCTTCCTTTGTGTAATTATATCCTTTGGAAATGTTCGAGCCGTTGAACTTGATTTTTCCGTTCAGGTTGTAGTTGAGCAGTCCGCCCGAATCGGCAGGACCGTCAAGATAAGCGGATTTTACAGAGAGATATTTTGTATCATAAGAAATTTCAGCCTGATAGTTTTCAAGCTTTTCGGGTGAGGTGAGCTTGTATACACATGTTACAGTGTCACCGACAGCAAATTTGTTTCCGTCAAGAGTGCAGGAGTTTGAACCGGTTACAGGCTTGTGCGTGTTTGAGCTAGGAGTATTTGTTTTGCTGCTTGAACTGCTGTTGTTGCCTGAACTGTTGCTGTTATTGTTGTTATTGTTGTTGCCGCTGTTGCTGTTTGAAGAAGCAAAATTATTTGAATTATTGCCGCTTGACGAAGAGTTAGCGGAAGAAGATGAATTATTCGTCTTTTGAGATGAAGAACTTTCGTTATTCTGATTGTTGCCGTTTCCGTTAGATGAGGTATCCGAACCTTTGCTTTCTGCCGGAATAGTGTTTCCTTTTGCGTCGGTAGCATACGTTTCGTCCACCACTACCGTAACAAGCTCGGTTTCTGTCACAGTTTTTGTTTCGTTAGTTGATTCAGAGCTTTCTCCGCAGCCCGACATAACAGCCGCAGAAGCTGCCGAAAGTACAATTAACGAAGCCAAAGCAATTGTCAGAATTTGCTTTGATTTTTTTCCCTTTCCGTTGTGCATTGTGCCACTCCTTTATATTTTGAATATAAGTCCGATTGGATTACAGAATAATTATAGCAAAGCTGAATATAAAAATAAAGCGGTTTCACATAAGCTTCACAATAAATTCACGAAATATTAAAATAGTGAGGTTTAATAATAAAAAATGTACTTGAATTAAAATCTTGTGAATGATACAATATAATTGCAATAATTTGCTAAAATAACAGTTGTTTTAGGAGTGATGAAATTGAAAAAAGTAACATCAATCATACTTGCGCTGATTCTTGCACTTGGCGCATTGTCTGTTTGTTCCGTAAGTGCGGCTCAGAATACGCCTGTTTCTTTTGAAACATATGAGGCACTTTATGCACACGCAGTAACCGGCTCAACCGATAGCGAAGCGTGGCAGGCATGGCAGAGCGAGCACGATGAAGATTTTACGGAAGTTAATTCTAACGTGAAGTATTTCTTTCTTCCCACCTCGGCAGAAAGCACGAGGGTTGACATTTACAATGCTTACAAGTCCTCTGTAAATGTAAACGGAGTTGATATTGCTTCGGGTGAAGTGAAAACAGTAAACTATGAGCTTGGCAAGGCATATTCTGTTGATGTTTCCGGCAAGACCTATACTCTGAAGCTTATGAAATCCAATGCCGAGGCGGCAATTTACATCAACAACAGCAACGCAGACGGTTACGGCACCGAGCTTATGAAGTATCTTAACGCCGATAAAAGCAGAAGCGCAAAGGCAACGGGTGCAATTGTTGATGCAAACGGTAATGTTGACAATACTGCAATCAAGAAAATAAAGGGCAGAGGCAACACAACCTGGGACAAGCCCAAGAAGGCTTACAACATTACATACAGAGACGCTGTTTCAATTGCAGGAATGAAAAAGGGCAAAAAGTATTCTATCCTTGCAAATTATCAGGATGATTCCCTTTCAAGAAACAGATTTCTCTACGACCTTGCAGACGCAGTCGGAATGCCTTATGCGTCCGATTCAAGATACGTTGATTTCTATGCAAACGGTTTTTATTGGGGATCGTACCAGATGACCGAAAAGGTCGAAGCAGGCAGTTCAAATCTTGTCAGCGATGTTGACGATACCGCTTATCTCAATGATGACGGAACGGTAAACAGCGATTTCCCGTTTATCTGCGAGGTTGACTCAGGTGCAAAGGATGGCGAAGATTATTATGTTGAGTCTGCAAGCGGAAACAAGATTACAATTAAAGCTCCCGAGCTTGGAGAGGGCGATGCGGGCTATGAGGAAGTCAAAGCATATGTAAAAGAAAAGTTTGACGCTTTCTATAATTCTGTTAAGGGTAAAACTTCCGACCCGACAGACTATGCCGACGTTGAGTCACTTGCAAAGATTTATCTTATAAACGAGCTCGGCAAGAACTGGGATTCGGGTGTGTCGAGTCTGTTCTTTGTTTACAAGCAGGATTCAAGCGGCAAGTACAAATTCTACGGTTCTCCTGTATGGGATTACGACAATTCCCTCGGTAACGCAGTCGGCGTTGAAAAAGAGCTTAATAATATGGGCGTAAGCGACTATGAAGAGTATTCGGGCTGGTGGTGCAAATTCAAGGGAAAAAGCACTAAATCAAAGTCCATAAATAACGTAATGAACCTTATTTCACGCAATAACAAGGTTTATGAAAAGTCCGTATCGGTATGGTTTGAGGATTTCGTTCCCGTTATCAACGATTTTGCATCCGACAGCAGTACCCCGAAAGCAAGCAGTGCAACAGAAATGTACAGAGCTTATGATTATTATGCACTTTTAAAAGACAGCGCAGAGATGAATTATCAAAGCGGCTGGTTGTTAAACACAAGTTCTTGGATAGCTGACCATTCAAGTCTTACCAAGGCTCATTATGACTTATCGACTAAAACATATACCGTTGATTCGAAGGCAACAGCCTATAAACAGGGTTTTACCGGAATGTACAATTACTGCGTTGACTGGATGACAAGCCGTGCGGCATGGCTGTCAAGCGAAATGGCTGACGATTACACTCCGTCAGAAAAGCTCCTCGGTGATGTAAACAAAGACGGCAAGCTGTCAATTACCGATGCAACAGACGTTCAGAAGTATGCTGTCGGCAATATATACTTTACTCCTTCAACGCTAAGCTGTGGTGACGTGAACGGCGACGGCGTAATAAACGTGCTTGACGCAACAGAAATTCAGAAGAATATAGTAAAATAACAGCATAATAAATATTATGTTTAACCATTTAGTAAACTATAATTTAATTCGGAATGCGGAATTAGGAATGCGGAATTAATGGTCGCTTCGCTCCGAATTTGTAATAGTGCGTGTTGTTTGGACAGATTTGTTTTCCTCGGGTTGGTTGATATATCGGTAACGTTTAGGGCGACCACACAGGGTCGCCCCTACGGTATAAATGAAACGACTGATATTACACTGTAGGGGCAGCCCTGTGTGGCTGCCCGATAGATAAAAACACAACGTTTCCTATATATCCGTAGGGGACGGCTTCCCAGACGTCCCATTCACAAAAATTGCATTGCAATTTTGTGTGGACACGGCACGCCGTGTCCCTACGTCAACGTTTGCTATTATTCCAACGCTAAATTATCGTTTATCGCACAAACAAATTTTATGTTTTCATCTTATTTAAATTAGACTAAATAATATTTCACAACAAGTGGTGGCAATTATGTCACCGCTTGTTTTTTTGATAAGAATAATTGTGGCAAAATATAAAATATTTTAGGTTATTGTGTAAATAACTTTGCTATATTGTAAAATTTAGTAACTGTTTATAAAAAATACACGAAAAATTAGTTTAAAAATTTTTGAATTTGCTTGAAATCAACATATATTTTTGGTATTATATAATTAAGAATGAAAATATAGTTAATTTGAAATGATATTATTGTGTTTTAAGGAGTTGAACGTATGAAATACAGCTTTAGCGAGGACCGCAATGCGCTTGAGTTATTTTGTGCCGGCGATTCTGTTCGTGCCTACGATTTTTTCGGCGCACACCTCGTTAATCGTGACGGCAAAGACGGCGTTGTTTTCAGAGTATGGGCGCCTAATGCTTTGAGCGTGTCGGTTGTAGGAAGCTTCAACAACTGGAATAAGACCTCCGATTATATGTACAAAATCGGAAACGGCTCATGGGAAGTGTTTATTGAGGGAATTAAGCCCTATGATATATATAAGTATTGTATTGAAACACCTTGGTTTGAAAAATGTATGAAATCAGACCCGTTTGCTTTTCACACCGAAACCCGACCAGACAATGCGTCGATTATCTACAATATAGATGAATATGTATGGGGTGATGAGAACTGGTTCGATTACCGCTCAAAATGCGACAGCATTAAGTCGCCGATGAATATTTACGAAATTCACGCCGGTTCGTGGAAAAGGTATCCGGACGGCAATTTCTTTAATTACCGAAAGCTCGCCGATGAGCTTGTGCCGTATCTTAAAGAGATGCACTATACTCACGTTCAGCTTATGCCAATAACCGAGTATCCGTTTGACGGCAGTTGGGGATTCCAGACAACCGGCTATTTTGCACCGACCTCACGGTACGGTACTCCCGGTGATTTTATGTACTTTGTCGATACGCTTCATAAGGAAAATATCGGCGTAATTCTCGATTGGGTTCCTTCTAATTTTCCTAAGGATCCGTTCGGACTTGTAAAATTTGACGGTACCAGTCTTTATGAAAGCGAAGATCCCTGCAAGGGTGAACGTCCTGCGTGGGGAACCTGCCTGTTTGATTTTTCAAAAAGCGAGGTAATCAGCTTTCTTGTTTCGTCTGCAATGTTCTGGATTGAAAAATTCCATATTGACGGTATGCGTGTGGGTGCGCTTTCGTCTATGCTTTATCTCGACTACGGCAAAAAAGACGGCGAGTGGACTCCGAATCAATATGGCGGCAAGGAAAATCTTGAGGCGATAAATTTCATAAAGCACCTCAATACGGCTGTTCATATGTTCCACCCCGACGTGCTTATGTTTGCCGAGGAGAACACATCCTGGCCAAAGCTTACTCATCCCGTTGAAGAAGGCGGACTCGGCTTTGACTATAAATGGAATATGGGCTGGATGAACGATATGCTTCACTATATGTCGCTTAATCCGCTATGGAGACCGTTCAATCACGATAACCTTACCTACAGCTTTTTCTATGCTTTTTCCGAGCATTTTCTGTTGCCTATTTCACACGATGAGGTTTCGCACGGCAAAGGCTCGCTAATAAATAAAATGCCCGGTGAATATGACGATAAATTTTCCGCAGTCAGAGCGTTCGTTACATATATGTATGCTCACCCCGGGAAAAAGCTCGTGTTTATGGGTACCGAAATCGGTCAGTTCGATGAATGGGACGCTGATTCGGGCATTCAGTGGGAGTTGCTCGATTACGAAAAGCATTCGGCGCTAAAGCGTTTCTTCTGCGATTTAAACAAGTTCTATCTTGAAAACAAGCCGCTTTACGAGCTTGACGCAATCTGGAAGGGCTTTGATTGGATTCATCACGACGATTACACTAACAGCGTAATTGCGTTCAAGCGAACCGACAGCGAAGGCAACGAGATTATAGCCGTTTGCAACTTCCAGCCGGTAAAGCACGATAAGTATTATATCGGTGTGCCGAAATACGGCTTGTACAGCGAAGTGTTCACATCAGATGCCGAAGAGTACGGCGGAACAGGTGTTTCAAACGGAAGTGAAATCGTACCGGAGATGATGAAGATTCACGGCTGTAATCAGGGACTTCCGCTTACTCTGCCGCCGCTCGGAGTTATTTATCTTAAATGTACGGGCGAGCTTGAGCCAATTTCACAGGATTAAGTTATTTTTTCATTAAGGGCTTTACGCAATACCGCTTTATAATGCGGAAAATTGCTAATAATATGCATATGCTATAAAAATAAATCGGAGGTATTTCTAAATGTTTCCAAAACAGGAAGTAGTTGCAATGCTGCTTGCAGGCGGTCAGGGCTCACGTCTTGGCGTGCTTACAAAAAAGCTTGCAAAACCCGCCGTTCCGTTCGGCGGAAAGTATCGCATTATTGACTTTCCTTTGTCAAACTGCGTAAATTCGGGTATAGAGGCTGTGGGTATTCTTACTCAGTATCAACCGCTTGTGCTCAATGAGTATATTGGCAACGGTCAGCCGTGGGATCTTGACGGTATGCACTCGGGTGTAAACTGCTTGAGTCCCTATCAGGCTGTTGACGGAGCTGACTGGTACTCGGGCACTGCAAATGCAATTTATCAGAATATCAACTATATCGAGAGATATGATCCCGAATTTGTTGTAATTCTCTCGGGTGACCATATCTACAAGATGGACTACAACAAAATGCTCGAATTTCATAAGGAAAAGGGAGCAGCCTGCACAATTGCGGTAATTGACGTTCCGCTTGCGGAGGCTTCACGTTTCGGTATTCTCAATACATATGAAGACGGAAGAATCTATGAATTTGACGAAAAACCCGAGCATCCCAAGAGCACAAATGCGTCAATGGGAATCTATATTTTCAGCTGGAAAGAGCTGAAAAAGTATCTTGTTGAGGACGAGGCAAAGGATAATTCAAGTCACGACTTCGGCAAGGATGTTCTGCCTGCAATGCTTGACGCAGGCGAAAAGATGTTTGCATATCCGTTTGAGGGCTACTGGAAAGACGTCGGAACAATCGACAGTCTGTGGGAGGCAAATATGGATTTGCTCGACCCGAATGTTACTCTCGACTTAAAGGACATCTATTCACGCAATCCTATGATGCCGCCTCACTATGTTTCAAGTGACGCAAGCATTCAGAATTCACTTGTAGCCGATGGCTGTAACGTTTACGGAAATCTTGAATTTTCAATTCTTTTTGCAGGCGTTACTATCGGCAAAAATGCAACCGTAAATTCTTCAATTATTATGCCCGGCGCAGTAATTGAGGAGGGTGCTGTTGTTCAGTACGCAATTGTTGCAGAAAATACGGTAGTCGGCAAAAATGCCGTAGTCGGAGAAAAACCCGAAGATGTTACCGACCGTGATAACTGGGGAATTACAGTAATCGGTGCAAATACCGTAATCGGTGAAAATGCGGTAATCAAGGCAAAGGAAATGATAGAAAGTGATACGGAGGTGACTGCAAATGAGAAGTAATAATGTTCTCGGCTTTATATTTGCCGGTACGCTTGATGAAAAAATTCCGGAGCTTTCAGCCTCCCGTACAATGGCGAGCGTTCCGATTGGCGGAAAATACCGACTGATTGACTTTGTGCTTTCAAATATGTCAAATTCGGGTATCAATAACGTAGGCATTGTTGCCAAGAGCAACTTCCTTTCTCTTATGGATCACGTAGGTTCGGGCAGTGCGTATGACCTTTCAAAGAGAAGAAGCAACCTTACAATTCTTCCACCTTACGGAGGAAAGACATTTTCAAACTACGTTGAAACAATCTACAATATGCACGGCTACATTGAAAACAGCCGTGAGGAGTATATTCTTATCTCACCTTCAAACGTTGTGACTAATTTTGATTACAACAGTGTGTTTGATTTCCATTCAAAGAACAACGCTGACATTACGCTTATATATAAGCACGGAGATCGGAAGAGCGTCGTGTAGGGAAAGAGTGTAGATCTCGGTGGTC
>CAMKNF010000024.1 GCA_946414115.1 uncultured Ruminococcus sp.
TCGGAGAAATAAGCTGTGCTGTGGGATATAACGACCAGCTCCACTTCTCCAGAGCATTTAAAAACACATATGGCATTTCACCCCGTCAATGGCGTGATAAATGCAGATCTGATTATTGAAATAAGGCATAGTTTAGACACCGCTGAACAAAAATCTCGTTGGCAGTCTTTATATTATTTTCACCGAAACGATGTACCAAATTGGCGTTGATGTACTTCCCGAATACAGACGAAAAGGTGTTGCTTCTGCATTGACAAGCAAATTATCTCTTGAAATCTTAAAGCTCGGCAAGGTGCCTTTCTATTGCGCCGCTTGGTCTAATATCAAATCGGTACGCAATGCAATCAAAAGCGGCTTCTATCCTGCGTGGGCGGAATTAACTGCCAGAGAAATTGATTTTGTAAACAATATAAATAAGTGAATATATCAGTGATTAACAAGAAGGAGAAAAGTTAATGCGATACGGCTCAATTTATTTGGTGGTTAAAGATTTTCATAAATCTCTTGATTTTTATGAAAAGCTCTTGGATATGAAGGTAAGTGCAAGAAACGGAGAACGCTTTGCAGTTTTCAATAACGACGGCTTGAACATTTGCCTTTTTAACGGATATTATGATGCCGAACATCCTGAACAAATGGAAACAATAGGTTCATCGTATCCGATATACGATGATTCAGTAGCTATCGTAAACAGCGAAAATAACAGAAAAGTATTTATCAATTTAGGTGTGCCTGATTTACAGGAAGAATACGATAGAATTGTTAATTTAGGCATTGCGAGCGAATTAACGCCTATAAGATATCTGAATGTATTTTCTCCTTACTGGTATTTTACGTTTATGGATCCTGACGGAAATCCCATTGAGATAACAGGAGGATATCAGGAAGAAAATTGATTATTGATTTCAGGAGTGAATTTTATATGAAAAATCTCGGAACAGTAACACTTGAAACAGAAAGACTGATATTGCGTAAAACAAGGCAGAATGATGCTGAGCATATGTTCAGAAACTGGGCAAATGATGAGAGAGTAACCAAATATATGACTTGGCCGCCATATGAAAGCGTAGAGCAATTGGAAACTACATATCACAAATTTTTGTTGGATAATCAGGGGAAACCTGATTTTTATGACTGGAAGATAGAGCTGAAAGAAATCGGCGAGCCGATAGGTGCAATCGGCGTGGTACAACTCAGAGAGGATATCGAAGCCGCTACAATCGGATATTGTCTTGGTTATAATTGGTGGCACAAAGGCATAATGAGCGAAGCTTTTAAAGAAATAATCAGATTCTTGTTTGAAGATGTAGGCTTAAATCGTATTGAATCATATCATGATCCTCGCAATCCACACTCAGGAGATGTAATGAAGAAATGCGGATTACTATATGAAGGAACCGCAAGACAGGCTGGCAAAAATATGCAGGGCATTTGTGACAATGTGCATTACGCAATATTGAAAGAAGATTATTTTGCTGAATAAAAATTGCGCTGTTGAAGGTTGCATATGGATAACTCCGAAGCTTAATGAAAAAGTGGCAGAATACAGATAGTAGAAATATACTGCTTGATATTATCCACACAACCGAACACGAAGAAACGCTTAAATCCACATTTCTTGGTGATCGGAAGAAAATAATTTCAATCAAAAGCGGAAATTTTGAAATTGATTTCGAATATTGACAAAGAATTAGAGCGAATATTTTTCAATCATTCATACTGTTTTACGGCATTACTCTTATTTTTCACACAATTATGACAACACTGTTGGCATCTTTTTACTTATTCTGTGTTAATTCCCGTGGGATGTACAACGATAATCTTGCAATCGCACGAAAATAGAGTTATACTAAAATTTATAATGTTCAACGCATAATTAGAAAAGGATAAGCAAACTCAAAATGATTTAGAGGTATATACGATGCAAGAGATACATTACAATCCGGATATTTATGCAAAATCAACAGAGATAATCAAAGCAATCTACGGCCCCAACGCTTCTTTCAGAGATGGACAATACGAAGCTATTGAGGCAACAATGACCCACAACCGTACCCTTGTTGTTCAGAGAACAGGATGGGGAAAAAGTCTTGTGTATTTTGTGTGCACAAAACTTATACGAGAACAGAAACGTGGTGTTACAATGGTTGTAAGTCCATTGCTGGTTTTGATGGAAAATCAGATCGACGCTGCCAAAAAAATAGGACTTCGGTGTGATGTTTTGAACAGCACTGTAAAAGACAGACGGGATGATATTTTGACTTCTCTGGAGCAAGATGAGTTAGATTTAATCCTGGTAACACCGGAATCGCTTTTCAGCGATGATGTTCAGAAGCGATTGAAAAATATCCGAATTGGACTATTTGTAATTGATGAAGCACATTGTATTTCAGACTGGGGTCATGATTTTCGTTTGGAATACGGCAAACTTAAAACAATCATCCAACAGCTTCCTCCTAATGTTCCGATACTTGCAACAACTGCAACTGCAAACGATCGTGTGGTGACTGATCTCCAAAGTCAGCTTGGTAACAATGTTTTCGTTTCCAGAGGACCATTAACGAGAGAATCACTATATATACAGGTTCTCAATAAGCCTGACAGAATTGAACGCTATGCATGGATTTTAGAAAATATACCGAAGCTTGACGGAAGCGGAATCATTTACTGTCTCACGCAAAGAGATTGCGACTATCTGGCAGATTTCCTGAAAAAGAATGGTATATCTGCTGCAGCGTATTATTCACGAAAAGGTGAAGACGGTAGCAGAATCAACCGTGAAATAGAGGAGAATTTCAGAAACAACAAATTAAAGGTAATCGTTTCGACAATTAAGCTGGGAATGGGATATGATAAGGGCGGTATTGCGTTTGTTATCCATTATCAGATGCCGTCAAATATTGTTTCTTATTATCAGCAAATCGGACGTGCGGGACGTAACCTTGACAGGGCATATATTTTTCTTATGTACGGAAAAGAAGACGAGGAAATTTTGAATTATTTTATTAATACGGCTTTTCCTACCGAGCAGGAAACTGATAGTATTGTGCAATACATAGGTAGTAATGACGGAGTTAAAGAAAGCGAAATTATCTCGACATTGAATATACGCAGTACAAGGATAAAAAAAGCGTTATCTTTTCTTCAGAATGACGGCTTTATCAGAAAAGATAAAAGCTATTACTATTTGACCCCTAAAAAATTTGTATATGATAGAGAGCATTATGAAACGGTAACCGATATACGCAGACAAGAAGTGGAACAGATGAAACGTCTTGTAGGAACACAGGAATGCTATAGTCGATATATCGTTTCTTGTTTGGACGATAAAACTGCTCATAACTGTGGGCACTGTGCTAACTGTCTTGGTAAAGAATTTTTACCTTCTGCGGTTTCCTCAAAATTTATACATATAGCAGAAGAATTTGTTAATAAAATGATTATTCCGATTGAACCAAGGAAAAAGTGGGTAAGTTCCAATGTGACAAAAGCATCAAAAATTTCACATATTAATCAGCAGGGTTTTTGCATCTCAAAGTATGGTGATGCCGGTTACGGTGAATTGGTAAAACAAGGAAAATACTCGAAGAAAATGCGTTTTTGTGATGAGCTGGTCGGAAAAAGCGTTGATATATTGAGACCTTTTATACGAGAACATAAAATTACTCATATTTGCTGTGTTCCGTCTCTCCGCAGCGAACTTATAAAAGACTTTGCAGCACGGGTAGCTGAATCACTGAAACTTGACTTTGCGGATATTCTGGAGAAAACACCTGCAAAGCAGCAAAAGGAAATGGAAAACAGTGCCCACCAGTGCGCAAATGCATATCAGTCATTTTTTGTGAAAGAAAATGTAACTGTACCACGCAATATTCTCTTGATTGATGATGTTGTGGATTCGAGATGGACATTCACCGTTTGCGGATACAGGCTGATGGAAGCAGGTGCGGAAAATATTTATCCATTTGCACTTGCCGACAGCAGTAACAGGGAGGATTAATATGAATCAGGATTCAAATGCAATTTTAACACTATGCAGCCATATCTGTGTCGGCGAAGGGGTTCAACCTCTTGAACCTAAGGAATACAGCGAGCTTGCACAAAAACTGATTTTGGCAGAAAAAACTCCAAAAGACCTTTTCGACTTTTCGACCGATGACTTTAAGTCCATACTTGATTTCAATACAGAGCAAATTGCACGTGTTGTTCGGTTGCTGGACAGAAATGCCAGTCTGAGTTTTGAGCTTTCGCAATATCAGAATATGGGTATAGAAACAGTCACAAGAGCAGACATAAACTATCCCAAAAAGCTCAAAAAAATACTTTCAAAAACTTGCCCTCCAATATTTTATTATGCGGGTGATTTATCACTACTTGAACGACAATACATAGGATATGTAGGAGCCAGAACAGTTACAACCGAAGACGTTAATTTTACCATACAGGCAGTCAGAAAAACAGTTTCTCAGGGATATGGTGTTGTTTCAGGCGGAGCAAAAGGCATTGATACAATTTCCGGAAAAGAGGCACTGCTTAACAACGGTTTTACCGTAGAATATTTGTCCGATTCGCTGCTAAAGAAGCTAAAGAAGAGCGATGTGGTCAAAAACATTCAGCAAGGAAAGCTTCTGCTGATGTCCGTTTCAAAGCCGGATGCCGGATTTAATGTCGGTATGGCAATGATGAGAAACCGATATATTTACGCCCAGTCCATAGGTACGGTGATAATTCATTCTGATTTGAATAAAGGCGGAACATGGAACGGTGCAAATGAAAATCTGAAGAATGGTTGGTGTACCACTCTGTGTTGGGATCATCCCTATCCGGGAAACCAAGCACTGATCAAAAACGGTGCTGTTCCTATCAGTGAAGATTGGGATGGGATAATCCCTGAACAGATTTCCAAACCCGGCACAGAAGAAAAATATGTGCAAGCCTCTTTGTTTGATATGATATAAACAAGCCTTGATAGGTGAGCACCTCTGTAACCACGCTGCTCGTTGATACAATGCACGGCGTTGTATGTCCCGATTCACATCAGACTTTATTCTCTACAATCCAATTATAGCCAAAATACTGCTTGGATTTTTCAGCGGCATTTTTAATTCTGTTACAAATTTTGCTTTTGGTTTTTTCGTTGACTAAATCGCCAATACTTAATTGGTCTGCTATCACCCAATCTGCCGCCTTGCCGTATGAAGCAAATTCCTTCTTAATATTGCCTCTTTCTGCCGTTATCAGCTTTTTAATCTTAGGCTTATTATTTTCCGACTTATATTCAGGAAACGGACATTCTTTGACAACTTCATTTACCGAATTTTCGTAAACTTCTTTTAAATATATTGCATCCTCAAGTGAATTGTGATTCTGAATTATAGTTTCACCACGATAGTATTCAACAACCTTTTTTAAAGCTATTGAGCGATTTATTCCGAAATGCTCTCTGATTGAAGCTGAATAATCTTTTAAATTGCTTTTTATCAGGCTTAATCCGCACTGCCCGTAAAAGTCTGTAATATTATGCTTTAAAGTTGAATTAATAAATCCGTCGTCGCAATCGCCGTAACAGAAAAACTCCGGCTTTTCCGTTTTATCCACCCATTCGTAAAATTCCGAAAATACCTTATCGGCACTTGGCGCACAGTCAAGCTCTTCATATGTAATTCCCGTCAGGGTTGTAATGAAATCCGTTATTTTTTTAGCCTTTTTCGGCTGAACGAGTGAATAAAACTGTTCGCCGTTTTCGCTGACGCACCCCACCGATATTATTTCATTTGAAAACTGCATTGCCTCAAAATCAATAAAATACTTCATATTATCTATCCTTTTTACTTTTTAAAGCTAATCGCCAATAATTGCGCATTTACATAATCATTATGCATCTGTTTTTTATCTCTGTCAAGAAAAGTGTTTGCAGTTTTTTATTTTTAATTTGTATTAACTATACTAATATAATGTGGTAAAATCAAATTGAAAGATAACATTGAAAAAGAGGTGTTCAGATATGAAAAAATATTTTCTTCAATCAAAAATATGGACTTCGCTGTACATTGTAACTCTCATACTTAATTACATTCTGATTTTATTTTCCGTTTTGTTCTATCGTGGAGGAAGTCCTCTGATAGAGCCTGTTCTTCTGATATCACAAGGCATTTTAACTATTATTAACTGCATAGTTTCTCGAAATCAAATTCAATTCGCAATACTTGCGGCAAATCTGTTAGCTTCAACAATTGTTGCAAATATTGTCGCTACACTGTTGTATTATCATAACATCAGTGCAGATGACGGAACGCTTCTTGTCGGACGGTGGGAAGTGATAATAGGCTGTATTTATGTTGCAATAATTTCCGGTATTGCGTTATTAATAAAAAATCTGATATTAAAACTAATCCACAAATAAACAATTACAGGCATATACACTTTGCAAAAGCTTGATGTATATGCCTGTTTTTATGCGATAAAGTAAACGGTGCGTTTATTGTGTAAAGCAAAAATTTGTACTATAATCTATTTATGGGAGGTAGAATGAATGGATATCGTGAAAATAGGTCAGCTTATTCTAAAACTTCGCAAGGAAAAGAATATGACTCAGCTACAGCTTGCCGATTTGGTACTGCACACGCCACGGCTTGTTTTATCAGAACCTATGAAAACAGCACTCTCAATTACGAGGGTGCTGTTTTTTTATGTTGCCATTCTTTCTCGGATAATTGCAAGAATTTTCTTTTCACGCCTGCTGACCTGTACCTGCGTCATATTCAGGATTTTTGCCGTCTGCGTTTGTGTTTTGCTCTGATAATAACGCAGTTTTATAATCTCTTTGTCACGGCTTTCAAGGTGCTCAATCGACTGTTCAAGGCTAAGCCTTTCGGAGATTTCGTACTGAATATCGTCAACAGGCACGTCAAGCTGTGGGTTTCCTTCCTCGTCATATTCGGCGGTTAGCGACAGCGGATTTCTCACGCTGTTGAGTGCGTCAACTATCTTTTCGGGCGAAGTGCCGAGCTTTTCTGCAAGCTGGGAAACAGTCAGCTCGCAACCGTTTTTCAGCTTGTTTTCATTGTTGATTTTCGCAATTGAAACGGCAAGCTCTTTCAGCGTTCGGCTGACCTTTACCGTTCCTCCGTCACGAAAAAGCCGCTTTATCTCCCCCATTATCACAGGAAATGCGTAGGTAGAAAAGGCGCAGTTCCGACTCTCGTCAAAATTGTTTATTGCCTTTGCAAGTCCAAGACAGCCTGCCGAAAACAGCTCGTCATATTCAATGCCCTTGCCCGAAAAACGCTTACAGCAGGCGTGAACAAGTCCGAGATTATTTTCTGCTATTTTATTTTTATCGGTCATTTTGTGTACCGAAGGTCTTTTCAAGCGTGACGGTCGTCCCCTTGCCGGGTTCGGATTTCACCCTCACCCTGTCGCAAAAACTCTGCATAACGGCAAAGCCAAGTCCTGCACGTTCCTCCTCGGGTGCAGTTGTGAAAAGCGGCTCCATTGCCTTTTCGACATCGTCAATTCCGCAGCCCTTGTCACGTATTCTGATTGTCAGCTTGTTATTATCGGTTATTCTGCCCTTTATGTAAATCGTGCCGCCGCTCTTTCTGTAGCCGTGAACAATGCAGTTTGTCACAGCCTCGGAAACGGCAGTTTTTATGTCGCTTAACTCATTGACCGTCGGGTCAAGGTTCATCACAAAAGCCGCTACAATGCTCCTCGCAAACGATTCGTTACAGCTTTTTGACGGAAAGCTGACGCTCATTTCATTTACAATATTCATCTTAACACCCCCAACGCTTCAAGTCCTGACATTGCAAAAATTCTGTAGAGCCTGTCGGGTACGTTTACAACACGCAATGCTCCGCCGATTAGTTTCATCTGCCTGTATCGTCCCATAACAAGTCCGACTCCCGACGAGTCCATAAACGACACCGCCGAAAAATCGAGGTTGAGCAGTTTTGGTTTGAGCGACTGCGCCGCACCGTCAATGCGTGCACGGATTTTTGCGGCTGAATCGTGGTCTATTTCGCCGTCTATGTACGCAGTCAGAATATTGTTTTTGTATTCCGTTCTTAACATTTTATCCTTCCTTTTTATTAAAAAACTCCATACTTATAATAATTAGTATGGAGTGAAAAATTTGTTTTATTCTGTTGTGTGGAAATATTTTTCTGTGTTTATTTTACTTTTTCTAAAATATACGGGCGAATTTCTCCTGCAAGGTAAAGCGAACCGCAGATTACAACAGCTCCGCCGTTCTTTTCTGCATCTTCAAATGCGCCGTCAAATGCTTTTTCTGCACTGTCAAATGACGTTACGCTTTTAAAATAGCCCTTGCATTTCTCTGCAAGCTCCTTTGACGAAATCGCCCTCGGATTGTCAACGGGAACAGTGTAAACGGTTTCAAAAACTCCGTCGAGGAGCTTTATCGAGCTGTCAATATCCTTGTCTGCTAACATTCCCATAACGCAGGTTATTTTTTTGCCGTCAAGGAAATTTCTGACCGCATTTTTAAGCGCCTCAATACCGTTCGGATTGTGCGCACCGTCTAAAATTACAACAGGATTTTTGCTTAAAAGTTCGAATCTTGCCGGATTAATAGCCTTTGAAAAACCGACTGAAATATCGTCATCTGTAATATTCAGAAGTCCCCTCTGTCTTACGCTTTCAATTGCGGCAAGCGCAGTTTTTGCGTTTTCAAGCTGGTGATTTCCTGCAAGGTTAATGTGAATTTTTCTGCCGTTGTATTCAAAATCACTGCCCTCAAGCGTTTCGGAAGTGACATTAAGATTAACACTCTCGCTCTTTACAAGAGGAACATTCAGCTTTTCAGCCGTCTGCTCAATTACGCTCATAGCATTTTCAGTCTGCTCTGACGTCACCGCAACAGAGCCTGACTTGATTATTCCGCACTTCTGCGCCGCTATTTTTTCGATTGTATCGCCCAAAATTGCAGTGTGGTCAAGTCCGATTGTCGTGATAACGGAGCATAGCGGAGGTTTAATGACATTCGTGCAGTCAAGCAATCCGCCCATTCCCGTTTCGAGCACGACTATGTCGCAGTTTTCCTTTGCATGAATGTAAAATTCAAGCGCATTTACGTACTCAAACTCGGTGATTATTATGCCCTCACTCTGTAATTTTTCAATCAGCGGGAAAGTTTCTTCAACAGCGTTTGCAAGCGTTTCCTTGCTTATCATCTCATTGTTAATCTGTATTCTCTCACGAAAATCCGTGATGTACGGCGAAATGAAAAGTCCTGTTTTATAGCCTGATGCAACAAGAACAGACGAGAGCATTGCACAGGTTGAGCCTTTGCCGTTTGTTCCTGCAACGTGGATATATTTTAATTTATCCTGCGGATTGCCCATTCGGTCAAGCAGAGATAAAATTCGGTCAAGTCCGGGGCGTGAACCGAAGCTCAACAGCGAATGTATTTTTTCAAGCGCATTTTCGTAGGTCATTACAACAGCTCCCTGTAAATTTCGTTCTTCTTAAAGCCCGTAATTGCCGCCGCCTGTTTTGCCGCCTCGGTAGGCTTTTCGCCGTTTTCAATCAGCTTTTTAGCCGTTTCAACTGCGTATTCAAGCGTTAGCTCCTGCTCGTCCGTTGCTTTCGGCGCACCCTCAATCACAAGCACAAATTCGCCCTTTAAGCTGCCGTCGGCGTAATTTTCAGCGGCATATTTTGTGGTGGTACGGATAACCTCCTCGTGGAGCTTTGTAAGCTCACGCACAATTGACAGCTTTCTCTCGCCGAAGTTTGCATACAAATCACGCAGAGTTTGCGGCAGCTTATGCGGCGCTTCGTAGAAAATCATTGTCCTGTGCTCATTTTTCAGGCTCTGCAAGTGTTCGTTCCGACTCTTTTTGTTCACACTTAAAAAGCCCTCAAAGGTAAATCTGCCCGTTTCAAGTCCCGAAACTGCAAGTGCGGAAATAACGGCGCTCGGACCGGGAATTACAACGGTCTTTATACCACGTTCCTCGCAAAGCTTGATTAAGTCCTCGCCGGGGTCGGAAATGCACGGCATTCCTGCGTCGGTAACGATTGCGCAGTTTTCGCCCTGCTCAATTCTGTTGCAGATAATCTCGCCACGCTCACGCTTATTATGCTCAAAATAGCTCACCATAGGCTT
Source organism: uncultured Ruminococcus sp. (assembly GCA_946414115.1). Lineage (GTDB taxonomy): Bacteria > Bacillota > Clostridia > Oscillospirales > Acutalibacteraceae > Ruminococcoides. Next base: position 10,136 of record CAMKNF010000024.1, read on the forward strand.
TTTTATACCAAAATGGTTTAAGAGCTTCAGCGTAACTCTCGTGTCCTCTGCGGCGATAAAATCAACGCTTTCAAGCGTCTGCACCGCTCTGGGGGACAAATCGGAAAGGTTGCCGATCGGCGTTCCCGTAACGTATAAAATTCCACTCATAGTATCACTTCAATTCTTCAGAAGGCGTTTTGTAACAGCCGTAAATTTTCATCATTTCTTCGGAGAAATCTCCGTTTTCGTCCTCAATAAAGAGGGTTGGAAGTACGTTTAAAAATCCCCTCTTGCCCCCTCGCCTGCCCTCAAGCAAAAAGAGCTTTGGTGCTTTGCCGTTTCTCTGCTGAACAAAGCGAAGGGTTTTCGGCTCAATTGAGAATTTTCTCATTGACTCCATAACGTCCGCAAGGCGTTCGGGGCGCTGGCAGATGCAAAAACTTCCGCCGAACTGCAAAAGCTTTGATGCTGTAAAGCAGATGTCGTCAAGCGTACATTCGGTTTCGTGCCGTGCAATCTGCTTTGCGCTATCGGGGTTTGTAATTCCTCCGCCGCCGATTTTGTAGGGCGGGTTGCAGACAACAAGGTCGTAGTACCCGAAGGGCAGTATTCCCTTAAGCTCCTTCAAATCGGCGTTTACTATATTTATTTTATCGCCGAGGTTATTGTATTCAACGCTTTTCTGCGCAAGGGCACAGGCATCACGCTGGATTTCAACGGCGTCAATTTCAAGATTTCTATTGTGTCTTAACCACAAAAGCGGAATCGTTCCGCAGCCTGTTCCAAGCTCTGCGCACTTTTTTCTGCTCTTTGGCAATGAAAAATCTGCAAGCAGAATTGTATCGGTTGAAAAATGGTAGCTGTCGGACACATAGATTTCAATTCCGTTTCCGAGCGGTTCAAGGTGAATGTTATTCATAGTATATCCCTTTTGATTTTGTATTTTTCAGTAAACTGTAATTTAGCCGAGTGCCTCGGCTCGCAAATCGAGCGGAAAAGTCGGTTTGTTTGGAGAAAATTGCAGCCCGAATTTTAAGTTGATATATAGGCAACGTTTCGGGACGTCAAGGATGCCGTCCCCTACGGCGATACAGGAAACGTTTGTTTTTAGTCGTAGGGACACGGCGTGCCGTGTCCGCAGTGGCAATCAAACTTTACCCATTAACCTATAGTTATAGAGGACAACAAACCTTTCCGTAGGGGACGGCTTCCAGACGTCCCGTTCACAAAAATTGCATTGCAATTTTTGTGTGGACACGGCACGCCGTGTCCCTACGTAAGTGTTGCTATAACTGCAACGCTAAATTTTCGTTTACCTCAAATAAATAATTATAATTTCACAGAGAAAAACGGCAAGGTAAATCCCTTGCCGTTTGAATTTCAGATAAGCTATTACTCAGCCTGAGGAGCACCTACCGGGCAAACATCAGCACAAGAACCGCAATCTGCGCATGCATCAGCGTCGATAACGTACTTGCCGTCACCCTCTGAAATAGCAGAACACGGACAAGCGTCTGCGCAAGCACCGCAAGCGATGCAATCATCACTAATTACATATGCCATAGGGAGAACACCTCCTTAAAAGATTTCACCTTTATTGTATCACATATTTTGCAAAATGCAATTGTTTTGGGAATATTTTTCTGATTTTTACAAATAATAAATAATTTCTTGACGAATAATGCCGCTGATTTTAGATTATTCAAGTCCCTTGAGCTCTTCAAGCTCTTTCTTGTTTACCTTGATGTAGCCGTCCTTCACAAGCTTGCACTGCTTAACCGTAAAGGTTTTCGGTGCAACGTCATCCGGCATATTGTTGAGCTTTACCTTCAGCGTTCTTGCAATCAGGTTGTTTTCAACAACAAGTCCTCTGCCCTCGGGAGTGTTTACAATTGCACCGACCTTGGGAGTTCTCTTGAGCAAATCTGTGTATGCCTCCTGTTCGTATTTCAGACAGCACATAAGTCTGCCGCACGTTCCCGAAATCTTGACAGGTGAAAGCGACAGGCCCTGCTCCTTTGCCATTTTGATTGATACAGGCTGAAATTCGCCCATATAGCTTGCACAGCAGAACGGCTTTCCGCAGATTCCCAAACCGCCGAGCATTTTGGCTTCATCTCTTACGCCAATCTGACGGAGTTCAATTCTCGTTCTGAAAACAGACGCCAAATCCTTTACAAGCGCACGGAAATCAACACGTCCGTCAGCCGTAAAGTAGAACAGAATTTTGCTGTTGTCAAAGGTGTATTCAACGTTTACAAGCTTCATTTCAAGCTTGTGATTTGCAATTTTCTGCTCGCAGATTCTGTACGCTTCCTTTTCCTTGAGCTTATTTTCCGCAAGGCGATTTAAGTCAGCCTCGTTTGCAATTCTTATGAGCGGCTTAAGCGGATGAGCAAGCTCTGTTTCATCAATCGTCTTGTTCGGAGTGGCAACCTCGCCGCATTCAAGACCTCTTGCGGTTTCAACGATTACCATATCTCCCTTGTTAAGTTTATTGTCAAGCGGGTCAAAGTAGTACACCTTGCCGACTTCTTTAAATCTTACTCCGATTACCTCTGCCATGAAATCCTCCTGTATTCTCCACACAACCACGTTGTGAGAAGGTTTATGTTAATGTTCTGTTTTATTTTTATTGCCGAGTTGTCTGTCAGCTCAATCATTTCAATGATTTTACCCTTTGTAAAGCGTGAGGCAAGCTCCCTGCCGAGCTTTTCGTTAAACACAGCCTTTGTACCGACCGAGATTGCAAGACCGTCACGCAGAAGCATTCGCACTGTAGAAAGCGTTTCGTCTGCATTTTCCTTGTCGGAAATCACATTCAGCGCAAGGAGCAAATCGTATTCTCGTGAGGAGATTATCCCCTTAACGATTTTTTCGGCATACTCAAGCGCCTTTTCGCTGATTTTGACTTCGTTTTTCAGTCTTACCACCGTACAGCGTGAAAGTATTGTTACAAGCAGCTTTTGCGCACTTTCGCACAGCAGAATAAAATGCACATTCTGCGGCGGCTCTTCAAGCAGCTTTAAAAATGAATTCTGCGCAATATCCGTCAGTCTGTTGTCGGCTTCCTCAAAGACGTAAACCTTTGCGTTTGCCTCATTCGGACGAATATATGAATCCTTTATAATGTTTCGCATCTGCTCGATTGAATAGGTCTTTGACTTATTCTCGGGGCGGGGGTAGCTTATGTCGGCGTGGCATTTGATTTCAGCCTTGCGACACTGCTCACACGTCTTGCAGGGCTTGTTATCGCTTGTGCAGACAGCGTACATTGAAAGGTACTTTGCCACCTCAAGTGCACTTTCCTTGTTCTTGCTTTCTATTATAATTGCGTGAGGTATTCTGCCGTGATTATCAAGCGCAGAGAGAGCTTCTTTTACGCTTCCGTCAAAATCAAATCCGCTGAAATTCATAGCGCACCTCCTGCAAATAATAATTATATCATTAATTTTATTATTTTTCCATATTTATTTTATGGCAACTGTATTTGTTACGATTTCGCCCTTGTCGGTGATGTCGATATAGCCGTAGCTTGCCATATAGCCACTGCACGAGCCGGGATTCATAACATAAAGTCCGTCCTCGTAGTAAGTCATTGCGTTGTGCGTATGACCGAAAAGCAGAATATCTGCCTTTTCCTCCCTTGCGGCGCACATAATTGTGTACAGCCCTACCTTTGCATTGTAAAGGTGTCCGTGGGTTATAAAAATCTTTTTGCCGCAAACGCTTAAAATTTCCTTTGAAAGAAGGCTGCTGCACCAATCGCAGTTGCCCCTTACCCCGACAATCATCTTATCCTTTATCGTGTCCTTTAAATACTGCACCTGCTCGTCGCCGTCGCCGCAATGGACGATTATCTCGGCACTCGGCTGTGCGTTGACTGCTTTCATAAGTGTTCTTAAATCTCCGTGAGTGTCGGAAACTACTAAAATACGCATTTGCAAAACTCCGTTCTAAAAATGTATTTAAAGCATAGAATATAGCGAGGTGTTTATATGAAAGAAAAAAACATAAATAAGCTGATTTCAAGCCTCTCAAAACAACTCGGCGTTTCTGAGAATCAGATAAAAAACGCGGCGCAAAAGGGTGACGTTAACGATATGCTGAAAAACGCCGACTCAAATCAGACCGATAAAATCAAGTCCGTTCTCAATGACCCTGAAAAGACAAAGGAAATACTGAACAGTCCGCAGGCGCAGGCACTTATCAAACTGCTCGGCGGCGATGATAGTAAATAATATGGTTATCCGTTTTTAAATTAATGCGTAATTCGGAATTGAGGTCGAATGGATAGGTTGTAATAATTCAAAAGTTTATTGCCCGAATTTATTTATATTGTAGCGGCGAAATGAGTTCGCAATATTTCATAAATTACATTGCAATTTATGAAACGGGACGTCAGGGATGCCGTCCCCTACAGATATATAGGAAACGTTTGTTTTTTGTCGTAGGGACACGGCGAGCCGTGTCCGCAGTCGCAATCAAACTATACCGATTAAATTGTAGTTATAAAGGAAAACAAACCTTTCCGTAGGGGACGGCTTCCCAGACGTCCCATTCACAAAAATTGTATTACAATTTTTGTGTGGACACGGCACGCCGTGTCCCTACGTCAACGTTACTATAATTTCAACGCTAAATGATAGTTCATCACATTAAATAATCCTGAAATCAAAGCTGATAAAAGGTATAATCAAAAATTAACAATTGCATCGGGAAAGGGTGTGAAAAATCAAAATGTCGGAAATACAAGATAAAATCAATCAAATTTTAAGCAACCCCGAAGCACTCCGACAGGTGCAGAGCCTTGGCGAGCAATTAGGTCTTGCAAACGCAAATCCCGAGCCGCCTAAACCAAAGCCTGTTCAGCCTGATATTATGGGTGATGATATATTGCGGACGGTCACACGCCTTGCTCCCGTTATGAACTCGGTTAAGCGTGACGACGACACAACACGTCTTTTAAATTCACTCCGTCCGTTTTTAAGCCGAGAAAAGCAGGAAAAGCTTGACCGAGCCGAAAAGATGATTAAATTCATCAGGATAATTCCGCTTTTAAAGGACAACGGACTATTCTAAAGTGTAGAGAATTTATTTGAAAGAGGTGAGAATATGCCGAGCTTTGAAGAAGAAGCCTTTGCACGTGCACAGCAGATGAACAAACGTCAGCCGTTTTACGGCAATAATCAACAAAATCAGAAGTCCGCTCCGAAACAGGAACAACCGCCTAAAAAGGAGCAAAAGCCTGCTGTTGAAAAGCCGCCCGAGCAGAAAATGCAGAACAGCAACAATAATAACAGTTTGCTCGATATGCTGTTTAAGAACAAGGAGCAAAGCCTTATTTTACTTCTGCTTGTCCTGCTTATGGACGAAAACGCAGACCCTACTTTACTGCTTGCCCTCGTCTATCTGCTTATCTGATTTGTCCGTTACCTCTGATTATGAACTTACTGCTTGTAAGCTCGTTAAGTCCCATAGGACCTCTTGCGTGGAGCTTCTGTGTGGAAATTCCGATTTCTGCTCCGAGTCCGAATTCTCCGCCGTCGGTAAAGCGTGTTGATGCATTTACATAAACAGCCGCAGAATCAACGCAAGCGGTGAATTTGTTTGCACTCTCGTAGTCGCTTGTGATTATGCTTTCGCTGTGACCTGTGCTGTATTTTGCAATATGCGCAAGTGCGTCGTCAAGGCTGTCAACAACCTTTATCGCAAGAATGTAGTCAAGGAACTCAATTGCGTAGTCGTTTTCCGTTGCAGGAACAACGCTGTCGCCGAGGATTGCTTTTGTCCTCTCACAGCCTCGGATTTCAACATTCATCTTATCAAGCTCTGCCTTGATTTCGGGCAGGGCTTTTTCGGCTATGTCCTTGTGAACAAGCACAGTTTCAATTGCGTTGCAAACAGAAGGACGTGAGGTTTTTGCATTGAAAATAATGCTCTTCGCCATATCAACATCTGCACTTTTGTCAACGTAAACGTGGCAGTTGCCTACGCCTGTTTCAATGACGGGCACCTTTGCGTTCTCTACGACGCTTTTAATAAGTCCTGCGCCGCCTCTGGGAATGAGCACGTCAAGGTAATCAGAAAGCTGCATAAGCTCCGTTGCGCTCTGACGTGTTGTGTCCTTAACGAGTGAAACGCAGTCACGTGGCAAGCCAGCACCGTTGATTGCATCACGCATAATCTCGGCAATTGCCTTGTTGGAGTTTATTGCCTCCTTGCCGCCACGCAGAATTACCGCACTGCCTGCCTTAAGGCAAAGTGCCGCCGCATCTGAGGTTACATTCGGGCGAGCCTCAAAGATGATTCCGATAACGCCCATAGGAACGGTGACTTTTTCAATCTGTAAGCCGTTTTTAAGCGTTCTGCCGTCAAGCACTCTGCCAACAGGGTCTGCAAGTGAAGCTACCTCGCTGACACCGTCAGCCATTCCGTTAATTCTCTCTTCGGTAAGCTGTAATCTATCAAGCAATGACTTTGTAAGCCCTGCATTTTTGCCGTTTTCTATATCAATATCGTTTGCTTTAATAATTTTATCCGCATTTTCACGCAGAGCCTTTGCAATTGCGTTCAACGCCTCGTCCTTTTTTGAGCCTGCTGTCATAAGAAAGCGTGAGGCTTCCTTTGCCTTTACACCCATAATTTCAAGTTGAGTCATAGTCATTCTCCTTTACTGCCTTGCAAGGAACATTGTTCCGATGTTGTTGCCGTCGAAAATTTCATAGAGATTTTCGGGGTTTGAGCCGTTGATAACGTGAACCTCAACGCCACGCTTTGTTGCATAATCTGCCGCCTGTAGCTTTGTTATCATTCCGCCTGTGCCACGGTTTGAGCCTGTTCCTGCCGCCATTGACAGAATTTCCTGATTAATTTTATCGACAACATCAATTTTCACCGCATCGGGATTTGTTCGGGGATTTGAGTCGTACAAGCCGTCAATGTCGGTGAGGATAATCAGCCTGTCTGCACCCACAAGTCCTGCAACGATTGCCGAAAGCATATCGTTATCGCCGAAGTTGTTGCCCTCAAGCTCATCAATAGCCACC
>CAMKNF010000025.1 GCA_946414115.1 uncultured Ruminococcus sp.
TTGCCTATAATCTTGTTGTGCAAAAGGCTTTTCAGACTGCTTTCGTTTAAGTAATCAGGCGAAGAAACAAGGCGGTAGCCCTTGTTTGTGACCGACTGAATTTCATAGCCCTTTTCCTTGAGAGCGTTAATTGATTTCCACACAGCCTGACGTGAAACACCTAACTTTTCGGAAATCTCCTGCCCCGATATAAATTCATCTGTATTAAGTAAAATATCAAGTATTTTTTTCTGCATATAGTACCGCCGTCCTCTACGGAAAAGTTTGTTTTTCTCTATAACAATTATCTTATTTGTTTCGTAGGGGCGACCCTATGTGGTCGCCCGAAACGTTGCCGATATATCAAAATAAAATCAGAAAACAAACTTTTCTAATCAATTAATTCCGAATTACGCATTCCGCATTCCGAATTAATTTTTGTTATTTTTCCTATAAATATATTTCAGACCGTCCAGAATTACGTTTTCATCGGCGATAATTCTGTGGGTGCAGTTTTCAGCCATAAGCTGTGAAAAGCCGCCTGTTGCAATTACCTTGCATTTCTTTCCTGCCTGCTCGTAAAAGCGGTCAATCATTCCGTCGAGCATACACGCCGTACCGAACATAATTCCCGAACGCATACAGTCGCTCGTGTTGGTTGAGATTACCTTTTCGGGAGCTTTGAAGTCAATAGACGGGAGCAATGCGCCCTTGCTTGTGAGTGCGTCAAGCGAAATTCCCACACCCGGGGCAATTGCGCCGCCGAGATAGGTTTTGTTCTCGTCAACATAGACTATTACCGTTGCAGTTCCCATAAAAATCATTATAAACGGTCCGCCGTATTTTTCGTATGCGCCCACACAGCCTGCAACAATATCTGCTCCGAGCTTTTCGGGATTTTCGATTTTGATGTTCAGTCCCGACTTCACCCCAGGACCGATAACAAGGCTCTTAACCCCCGAAACCGTTTCAATTGCGTTTGAGAGGGGAGAGGTGATTTTAGGTACAACGGAGCTGATTATCGAGGAATCTATGCTGTCTGCGCTGATGTTGTAAATCTGAAAAAAGGTGTACAGCTCAACAGCAAACTCGTCGCTTGTCTTGTCGGTATCGGTCGAAACACGAAGCTTGAATTTAAGCTCGTCGCCGTCGTAAATCCCGAATTTTATATTAGTGTTTCCCACATCAGCCGTTAAAAGCATAAAATTTCCTCCGTATTATTCTTCGTTATTTTTTTCTATACCAAGCATCAGCCTGTCAAAATCACTTTGGTATAATCTGTCCTGAATTACTCTGTATTTTTCAAATTCGCTTTCTGCAAATTTCTTTGCTATTTGCGCTGATACTTTTCCCTTGTCATTTAATATTTCTTCTTCGTTAAATTCAAGAAATACGTCAAGCTTGTTTGCCCAATCCTCCATTGTCATCGGAATCCTGCGTTTTGCCTGTCGTTCGGCATAGTCAAGATACATCGTGACAAACTGATTTAAATCCTGCATTTCAGATTTTGTCAGATAGTTTTTAGCTACGCTTACATCGGATTTTACGATTTTCCCGTCAGGAGCATTTTTCCATGTAGTAAGTCCCATATGTTTCTTTTCGTGATTTGCTCGCTCTGCAATTAACTCTGCAGCTGTATGCTTATGGATTGCGTAGTGAAGCTTGTTTTGTACAGCGGCAAAGAAGTTTTTTGAAATTACTGCTGTCGGTGAATAATCCACGGCTGTTGAGTATATGTCAGTTATTTTCTGATAAAATTTTCTTTCGCTTGCACGAATTTCCCTGATTTCATCAAGTAAATGCTCAAAATATTCCTCATCAAAAATCTGACCGTTTTTCAGACGTTCTTTATCGAGAACATAGCCCTGAACAGAAAATGTTTTCAGAATTTGTGTTGCCCATTGTCTGAATTGCGTTGCTCTGATAGAATTTATTCTGTATCCTACGGAAATAATAGCATCAAGGTTATAGAATTTCATCATATAATTTTTTCCGTCGGAAGCAGTTGCCGAGGATTTCTCGGTAACTGAATTTTCATCAAGCTCTCCTGTTTTAAATATGTTTTTTAAATGCAAGCTGATATTGTCTGAAGAACAATCAAAAAGCTGTGCCATACCTTTTTGTGTAAGCCACACATCTTCATCGTGAACTCTTACCTCAATTCCGTCCTCTCCCGATTGCTTGGTAAAAACGAGAAAATCGGCGGTGCTGTTTCTTATTTTTAGCTTTTTTTCATTTTTACTCATTATGTCCTCCAAAATATTCAGGTTAGCTATGCTCTCCAAACTACTAAAATTATATCACAAATCTGTCCTGTTTCAAGCGTGATATTCATTAATTTTGTCTTTATTTCGGGATTTGAGAAAAAATTGTTGAAATTTGTTTGAGATTGTGTATAATTAAATTAGTTGTGTGCTCTGCACACAGATTTAAAGATTATTCTGAAAGGAATGTATTTAATGGATAGTTCAGAAATCAAGCAGCTTCAGATTCTTGCCGCAAAGTCAAGAATGGGCGCAATTCTCGGTACTTACCACGCAAAATCGGGACACCCCGGCGGTTCGCTTTCGGCGGCTGACATCTTCACTTACCTTTACTTTAAGGAAATGAACGTTAAGCCCGAACAGCCCGACTGGGAGGACAGAGACCGCTTTGTGCTTTCAAAGGGACATTGCTGCCCCAGCCTTTACGCAACGCTTGCGCTCAAGGGATATTTTGACTGGAACGAGCTTACAGTTCTCCGCCACGTAGGCGCAATGCTTCAGGGACACCCCGATATGAAGGGTACTCCCGGCATTGATATGAGCACAGGCTCGCTCGGTCAGGGAATTTCTGCGGCTTGCGGTATGGCTCTTGCGGCAAAGCTTGACAACAAGGACTATCGCACATATACAGTTCTCGGCGACGGTGAGGTTGAGGAAGGTCAGGTATGGGAGGCTGCAATGTTTGCTTCTCACAACAAGCTTGACAACCTCGTTGTTATCGTTGACCAGAACGGCTTGCAGATTGACGGCACCGTTGAAGAGGTTGCAGGAATTGAGCCTTTGGACAAGAAGTTTGAATCATTCGGCTTTGAGGTAATCAAAATTGACGGTCACGACTTTGAGCAGATTGCGTCTGCTCTTGACAAGGCAAAGACCGTTAAGGGCAAGCCCACTGCAATTCTTGCCAAAACAATCAAGGGCAAGGGCGTTTCATTTATGGAAAATCAGGTTGGCTGGCACGGCTCTGCTCCCAACAAGGAACAGTACGAGCAGGCTACAGCCGAGCTTCAGGCTGAGATTGACAGATTGGAGGGCAATTGCTGATGGCTGAAACAAAGAAAATTGCAACAAGAGAAAGCTTTGGTATGGCTCTTTGTGAGCTTGCCAAGACAAACAAGGATATAGTTGTTTTTGACGCAGATCTTGCGGCTGCTACAAAAACAGGCATTTTCAAAAAGGAATTTCCCGAAAGATTTTTTGACTGCGGTATTGCCGAGGGCAATATGGTAGGCGTTGCGGCAGGTATGGCTGCTGCAGGCAAAATCCCCGTTGCGGCTTCGTTTGCAATGTTCGCAACAGGCAGAGCCTTTGAGCAGATTCGCAACTCCGTTGCTTATCCGCACTTAAACGTAAAAATCGCAGGAAGTCACGCCGGTATTTCAACAGGCGAGGACGGCGCAACTCACCAGTGCCTTGAGGACATCGGCATTATGAGAACAATCCCCGGTATGGTTGTATTGAACCCTGCCGACCACTACGAGATGATGGCGGCTACAAAAGCGGCAATTGAGTACAACGGCCCTGTCTACATCAGACTCGGCAGACTTGCAATTGACAGCTTCAACGACCCCGAAACCTATAATTTCGAGCTCGGCAAGGGAATTACGCTCCACGAAGGCAACGACGTTACGGTTATCGCAACAGGACTTGTTGTGAACGAAGCGTTAAAGGCTGTTAAGGAACTTGAATCCGAGGGAATCAACGCACGTCTTATCAACATTCACACAATCAAGCCGATTGACAGAGAAATTATCATCAAGGCGGCTAAGGAAACAGGAAGAATCATCACGGTTGAAGAGCACAACGTAATCGGTGGTCTGGGCGACGCAGTTTGTGAAGTCACAAGCGCAGAATGCCCCGTTAAGGTTACAAAAATCGGTGTAAACGACAGATTCGGTTACAGCGGTCCGGCTCTTGAGCTTCTTGATAAATTTGAACTCACACAGCCCCATATCGCAAAGGCAATCAGAGCTGTTGTCAAAGAGGGCTGAGTATAGTTTTATATCAGACAGCATAGGGGCTGGCTCGTATGAGTCAGCCTCGTTTTGTTAAATTTTATGCTCAGTAATGTTTCGGGCGACCACACAGGGTCGCCCCTACGGCAAAAATACAACATTTCCTCTATATCCGTAGGGACACGGCGTGCCGTGTCCGCAGTGGCAATTAAACTTTACCGATTAAACTGTAGTTATACAGAATAATAAACATATCCGTAGGGGACGGCTTCCCAGACGTCCCGAAACGTTGTCGATATATCAAAATTTGTTCAGCAAACAAACTTATCCACACAACACGCATTATTACAAATTCGGAAATCTGCGTGTCGAGGCACTCGACCGACCATTAATTACGCATTCCGAATTACGCATTTAATTACAGGACATACTATTTACAGAAAAACTTTGGAGTGTATTCATATGTCACAAATTCTCGACCTTATTATCTGCGGCGGAGGTGCCGCAGGACTTACATCAGCCGTTTACGCCGCAAGGAGCGGTCTTGACTTTGTGCTGATTGACATTTCCTCGTCAATGGGCAGTCAGATTACGCAGACATCAGACGTTGACAACTACACAGGCTTTGAAAAGGTCAACGGTATGGAGCTTGTTATGAAATTCTACGAGCACGCAAAGGCTCTGAATGCTCCGATGATAAATGATGAAGTGCAGGAAATTTCAAAGGAAAACGGCATTTTCGCCGTAAAATGCGCACAGGGCGAGTACAAATCGAGAACTGTAATTTACTGCTCGGGCGCATCTCACAGAGAGCTTGGCGTTAAGGGCGAAAGGGAGCTTCTGGGCAGGGGCGTAGGCTACTGCGCAGTATGCGACGGATTTTTCTATCGCAACAAAACCGTTGTTGTAGTCGGCGGAGGAAACACAGCCGTAACCGACGCACTCTATCTTTCAAAAATCTGCAAAAAGGTAATTTTAGTGCACAGACGTGACAGCCTTCGTGCCGAAAAAATCCTTGTCGAAAGGCTTGAAAATGCCGAAAACGTTGAGCTTATGTTCAACAGCGAGGTGTTGGAAATTCTCGGGGAAAAGGACGCAGACGGAGTTCTGCTCAAAAGCGGAGAAACAATCGACTGCGACGGCGTGTTCATTGCTGTCGGAATTGTTCCGAGGAGCGACACCGTTAAAAATCTCGCAGAGCTTGACGATAACGGCTATATCGTTGCGGATGAAAGCGGCAGAACATCACTTGACGGACTTTTTGCGGCAGGAGATGTTCGCACAAAGGAGTTAAGGCAGATTATTACAGCCTGCTCCGACGGTGCAAACTGCGTTGACAGCGTGAACAAATTTCTGGATACTTTATAATATATGAAAAACAATTCGATACTGAAAAATTCAGCTTTTGCCTGCGTTGCGGCTGTGTTCTGCACGCTTCTGTGGGGAACTGCGTTTCCTTTTATAAAGCTCGGCTATTCGACCTTTGAAATTTCCGAAAATGACCTCGGCACGAAAATCCTCTTTGCAGGCATACGCTTTCTCCTTGCAGGAATTATGGTCTACATTTTCCTCTGCATTTCACAAAAACGGTTCGCCGTTTTACATAAAAGCGATTTCGCAAAGGTCTTTGCACTCGGTCTTACGCAGACGTCCTTGCAGTATATTTTCACCTACGTCGGCATAGGCTTTACAAGCGGCACGAACACCTCGATTATCACGTCCTGTGCCTCGTTCATTACGGTGCTTTGCGCTCCGATCTTCTTCAAAAGCGACAGGCTGACTGTGCTTAAAATCGTCGGCTGTCTGCTCGGCTTTTCGGGAGTAATCGCAATCAACGGCTTTGGCGGACTTTCGATTGACACGCTTTTCGGCGACGTTTTGATTTTTATGTCAACACTCTGCGCCGCAGGCGGAAACATCATTTCAAAAAAGCTTGCAAAGGGCAGAAACCCCGTTGAGCTTACAGCGTTTCAGCTCATTTTCGGCGGACTTCTGCTGACGGTAATCGGAGTTATCCTCGGTGGAAAGCTTGACTTCGGCAACATAAACGGTATGCTGATTTTGCTCTGGCTGTCGGTTGTTTCGGCGGTTGCCTTTACAATCTGGACGGCTCTTCTGAAATACCACCCTGCAAGCAAAATCACGATTTTCAATCTGCTTGTGCCGATTTTCGGAACGGTGCTGTCGGGACTTATGCTCGGCGAAAACATTTTCAGGCTTGAAACGCTTATTTCACTTATACTGATTTCACTCGGCATTGCCGCCGTTAATATAAATAAGAAAGCGAAAAATAAAAATGGAAAAGCTTAAAATTAAAGGCGTAATCTCCGATATGGACGGCGTAATTCTCGACACCGAAAAGCTTTACGTGCGTTTCTGGTGCGAGGCGGCTAACTTTTACGGTCACCCTATGGAAGGGCAACACGCACTCGGGATTCGCTCAATGAACAAAAAATTTGCGTCAGAAAAGCTGAAAGGCTGGTTCGGCGAAGATTTTGACTACGACGCAGTGCGCAATAAGCGCATTGAGCTTATGGAAAAATACATAGAGGAAAACGGAATTGAATCAAAGGACGGCGCAGAATTTCTGCTGTCGTACCTCAAGGAAAACGGTTACAAGGTTGCGCTTGCGACTGCAACACCGTTTGATAGGGCAAAGAGGTATCTTGAAAAACTTGGTTTGTTAAGATATTTTGACGAAGTCGTCTGCTCGTCAATGGTGCAAAACGGCAAGCCCGAACCTGACATTTATCTGCTTGCCGCCGAAAAGCTCGGCTTGAAGCCGCAGGAGTGTATTGCGCTTGAGGACTCGCAGAACGGTATCAAATCTGCAAGCTCGGCGGGGTGCAAAACGGTTATGGTGCCCGACCTTGACGGCCCGAGCGAAGAAATAAAGCCACTTTTGTATGACGTTGCAGACGGACTGAAAGACGTTGTGAGAATAATTCGGAATGCGTAATTCGTAATTCGGAATTAAATTTTTAAAACAGATGAACGCTGACGTAGGGACACGGCTTTTCTGCGAAAACGGCAACCCTTTTGTCGCTTTGCGACATTTCCCCTAATAGGGGAATCACCTTGACGTCCCGAAACGTTACCGATATATCAATATAAATTCAGGAAAACAAACCTTTCAAAACAACACGCACTATTATAAATTCGGAGCGTAGTGACCGTTAATTCCGCATTACGCATTCCGAATTCCGCATTAAAAACAAGGGGGAGAGATGAAAATGGAATTACTCAATCAGATTGCTGAAAACATCGACGAGTTCCTCTGGGGCGTGCCGATGATTCTGATTTTGCTCGGAACTCATATTTTTATGACGGTTCGGACAAAATTCATTCAGCGCAAAACCTTTAAGGCTATCAAGCTTTCGGTGACAAAGGATCCCGATGTTGACGGCGACATCAGTCCGTTTCAGGCGCTTACTACTGCGCTCGCCTCAACAATCGGAACAGGCAACATCATCGGCGTGGGTACGGCTATCGCCCTCGGCGGTGCAGGTGCGGTGCTGTGGTGCTGGCTTACAGGTGTTTTCGGCATTGCAACAAAGTATGCCGAGTCGCTTATCGCCGTAAAGTACCGTGTCAAAACAAAGGACGGCAAAATGCAGGGCGGCGCAATGTACGCAATCGAGCGTGGACTTCACCCGACAATCGGCGGCAAAAAGCGCAGTATGAAGTGGCTTGCAATCCTCTTTGCGGTCTTTGCGGCTCTGGCTTCGTTCGGCATAGGATGCGGCGTTCAGACAAACGCAATTTCAAGCATTATGGACAGCACGTTCAATCCGAACGGTGATTTAAAGCTTAACCTGTTCGGAAGTGAGGTTTCAACCGTTTCATTAATTGCAGGCGTCATCGTTGCAATCTGCGTTGCTCTCGTAATTTTCGGCGGAATCAAGTCGATTTCCAAGGTGTGCGAAAAGCTTGTGCCGTTTATGGCGATAATGTACGTTGTCGGCTGTGTAATCATTCTCGTTATGAACAGCGACGTTCTGTGGCAGACTGTCTGCACAATCGTGAGCTCTGCATTTTCTCCTGCCGCTGTCGGCGGCGGACTTGTCGGCTCGGGCGTTATGCTTGCGGCTCGCTTCGGCGTTGCAAGAGGCCTTTTCAGTAACGAGTCGGGTATGGGCTCTGCTCCGATTGTCGCTTCAGCCGCTCAGTCGAGAAACCCCGTAAGGCAGGCTATGATTTCGGCAACCGGCACCTTCTGGGACACCGTTGTTGTGTGCCTTATGACTGGTCTTGTAATCGTAAGCTCCTGCATTAAGAATCCGCAGATTGACACCGTAAGCGTTGAGGGCGGCAAGCTCACCTCGGCGGCGTTTGCGCAGATTCCCGTTATCGGCACTCCGATTCTCGTTGTGGGAATTGTCCTCTTTGCGTTCTCGACAATTCTCGGCTGGTCGTACTACGGCGAAAGGTGCATTGAATATCTCTTCGGCAGAAAAGGCGTTCTGCCCTACAAGCTGATTTTCGTTGCAATCCTGCTCATAACTCCCGTTGTTGCTCTTGACCTTGTATGGACAATGTCCGACATCTTCAACGCTCTTATGGCTCTGCCGAATATCGTTGCGATTGTTGCTCTCTCTCCCGTTATCGTAAAGGAAACGAACTACTATCTCTACGGCAACCGCATAGACGAATTTGACAAAACGCCGATTCCCGTTGTTGATAAATAAAATTTGTTAAGCAATACATACACCGCCCGAACGGTTTATTCTGTTCGGGCGTTTGTATTTTCAGGTTGCATTTGCAAAATTCGGTGGTATAATAGTTTATGAAATTTACATCAGGAGCGCAGTGACAGATTATGAAAAAATTTATCGAATATTTTACCGACGAGCACCTTGCGCTTTTGCGCAGTCAACTGCTTTTTTCGGGACTTAATGACCACGAAATTTTTATGTTCATTCAGTATTCCCAGCCGTTTTACGCTGACATCAGGGACGGAAAATCAATCCGCATAGCAGGCGAGTACAGTCATATGACGGGCGTTATGATTTCGGGCAGTGCTCACCTCTACACGGTTGACTACGAAGGCAACAAAACGCTTTTAAAATCAATCGGCAGTGCCGACAGCGGGACGATTTACTCAATGTTTGACTACTACAATTCACTTCTGGAGCTTACGGCTAATGAGGACAGCGAGCTGATTCTGATTCCGCCCGAAAAGATTTTTATTGCGGAGGAAAAGCTTGCGACAATTCAGCAGAAAATTGTTGTGAATATGATAGCCTCACAGAGGCAGGCGTTTCTTGACCTTTCGGAGCATATTTCGTGTCTGTCGCAGAGAAACATCAGGGATAAGATTTTAAAATTCCTGAAAATCCACTGCGAACATGAACATTCCTACAGCTTTACCGTTCCGTTTTCACGAGAGGAGCTTGCAAACTACCTTGCGGTTGACAGGGCTTCGCTTTCACGCTCACTCGGCGAGTTGAAAAGCGAGGGCATTCTTGATTTCAGAAAAAACAAGTTTACAATTCTAAAAACAAACATATTCAAGTATGGATAAAGGCGGCAGATTTATGGAGTTTCAAAATAAAAAAACAGCGTTAATTCTTGAGGGCGGCGCACTGAGGAGCTTTTTCACCTGCGGAGTGCTCGACTATTTTATGGAAAAGGACATTTACTTTCCCTGCGTGTGCGGCGTTTCGGCTGGCTCGCTTTGTGCAATCAGCTACCTTTCAAGGCAAATCGGGCGAACGGCTGAGGTGAATCTTAAATTTGTCAACGACAAACGCTATATGAGCCTGCACAGCCTGATTAAGGACAAGATGATTTTCAATTTTGACTTTCTGTTCGGCGAAATCAGCCACAACCTCGTACCGCTTGACTACGACACGTTTTACAACAGCACCGAGGAGTTTTTCGCCTTTGTCACCGACTGTGAGTCGGGAAAAAGCGTTGCCTGTGAAAAGGGAAAGTGCAGTGATATTCTTAAGGCTTGCAGAGCGTCGAGCAGTATGCCTGCTCTCTCGAAAATTGTGGAACTTGACGGTCACAAGTACCTCGACGGCGGAACGGCGAACCCGATTCCGTTTGAGTGGGCGATTGAAAACGGCCATGAAAAAATCGTGCTTGTGCTGACAAGGGACATTGATTACCGCAAAAAGCCGCTTTCGGGAATGATAAAGAAGGTTTACGGGAAAAAGTATGCACAGTACCCCGAGCTTTTAAAGACAATCTACAACATTCCCGACCACTACAACAGCCTTGCAGAGCAGATTGTAAGGCTTGAAAACGAGGACAGATTATTCGTTATCCGCCCCGATGAGCCTGTCAGAGTAAAGCGAACGGAGAAGGACACCAAAAAGCTTGAGGAGCTTTACGAAGTCGGCAGACGTGTTGCGGAGAACAGAATTGACAAGATGATTGCGTATTTATTTTAATTCGGAATTCGGAATGCGTAATTCGGAATTGAGGTCGAGTGGATAGGTTGGAATAATTCAGAAGTTGAGTTCCCGAATTAATTTATATGCGGCGTTGCCGCAGGGGTGATTTTTAGTGTTTTTACTAAATGTAGGGAACGGTCTTGACCGTTCCGATTACCTATAGTTTAGCTGTAGCCAGACGGAACAGTCGAGACTGTTCCCTACACTGAAAAAAACAAAACATCACCAATAAATCAAAATTTGTTGAGGAAACAAACTTATCCAAATAACACGCACTATTATAAATTCGGAGCGAAGCGACCATTAATTCCGCATTCCGAATTACGAATTCCGCATTAAATTATAGTTTATATTACTAAAGGTGATAATCTGATTAATTGTTATCCGACTGATATAACGAATTTAAAAGAGAGGATTTTTAAGGATGGGAAAAAGAACGCTAAAGAAGGCGTTTAAGGACAGTCTGCCTATACTTGCAGGGTATCTTGCATTGGGCATAGGCTTTGGCGTACTGCTCCACAGCAAGGGCTACAGCTTTCTCTGGGCTTTGCTTATGAGCTGTACAATCTACGCAGGCGCAGGTCAGTATGCCGCCGTTGACTTATTAAGCAGCGGTGCGTCGCTTATCACAACAGCGGTAATGACGCTGATTATAAACGCACGTCACTTTTTTTACGGCTTTTCACTGCTCGACAAATACAAGGGTACGGGCAAGGCAAAGCCATATATGATTTTTGCGCTGACGGACGAAACCTACTCGCTTGTATGCACGGCAAAAATCCCCGAGGGGATAGACGAGAAAAAGTACTACTTGTTTATTTCAATACTCGACCAGCTCTACTGGATTTCGGGTTGCACAATCGGCGCACTGCTCGGCACTTTTATTCCCTTTGACAGTACGGGAATTGACTTTGCAATGACGGCGCTGTTTGTTGTAATCTTCGTTGAGCAGTGGCTTGACACAAAGGAGCACCTGCCTGCAATTCTGGGTGCGGCTACAACGCTTGTGTGCCTGTTTATTTTCGGTGCGCAGTATTTTATCATTCCGTCAATGGCGTTTATCGCAGTTGAGCTTGTAATTTTCAGAAAAAGGTTTGAAAAAAGCAACCCCGACAGCAATGAGGAGAAAGCGGAGGTGAGCGAAAATGGATAACAACACCGTTCACTCGCTGTTAATCGTCGCCGTTATGGCGGTCTTTACGGCATTGACACGCTTTCTGCCGTTTCTTGCGTTTCCCGAGGGACGAAAACGACCGAAGGTTATTACATATCTCGGCACCGTTCTGCCGTACGCCTTAATCGGTATGCTCGTTGTGTACTGCTTTAAGAGCGTTTCGGTTTTCGCCTACCCCTACTGCATACCCGAGCTTTTAGCCGTTGTGCTTGTTACCGTGCTCCATATTTGGAAACGCAACACGCTGATAAGCGTATTCGGCGGCGTGATATTTTATATGGTGCTCGTTCAGTGCGTTTTCGTTTGAGAAATTTTGTTGATTGAGCAAAATGTTTATTTATAAGACAAACTATAATTTAGCGGTGTGAATTATTGCAACGTTGACGTAGGGACACGGCGTGCCGTGTCCACAAAAAATTAAAACGCATTTTTGTTAATTGGACGTCTGTGAAGCCATCCCTTACGGAGAGGTTTGTTGTCCTCTGTAACTACGGTTTAATCGGTAAAGTTTGATTGCCACTGCGGACACGGCACGCCGTGTCCCTACGGCTGTAAATGAAGTGTTTGTTGTTACCTAACGGGCAGCCACACAGGGCTGCCCCTACAGTGTAATATCAGTCGTTTCATTTATACCGTAGGGGCGACCCTGTGTGGTCGCCCTAAACGTTACCGATATATCAACCAACCCGAGGAAACCAAACCTTTCCGGAACAACACGCAACATTATAAATTCGGAAATCTGCGTGTCGAGGCACTCGACCGACCATTAATTCCGCATTCCGAATTACGCATTCCGAATTAAACTAAAATGTATCTGGCAACATGTAGGTCTTTTTTTGTCCTCTGTTGCTTATTAATGCAATGGAGGATTTTTTATGGGAATTATTGAGCTTTTCATTCTTGCGGTAGGACTTTCAATGGACGCCTTTGCCGTTTCAATCTGCAAGGGGCTGTCGGTGAGAAGTCTTAAAGCACGTCACGGCGTAATCTGCGGGCTGTACTTCGGCGGATTTCAGGCAGGTATGCCGCTTATCGGATATTTCCTCGGCAAGCAGTTTGAGTCGCTTATCACGAGCGTTGACCACTGGATTGCGTTTGTTCTGCTCGGACTTATCGGTGCAAATATGATTAAGGAGTCCTTCGGCAAGCCCGACGAGCTTAACGACTCGTTTGCGCCGAAGTCAATGATTCCGCTTGCAGTCGCCACAAGCATTGACGCACTTGCAGTAGGCGTTACGTTTGCCTGTCTTGATGTTGAGATTTTCTCGGCTGTCGGTTTAATCGGCGTTACAACGTTTGTATTTTCGGCATTCGGCGTAAAAATCGGCAACGTGTTCGGAGTGCGGTTTAAATCCAAGGCAGAGCTTATCGGCGGAATTGTGCTTGTATTAATGGGCGTTAAAATTTTGCTTGAGCATTTAGGCGTTATTAATTTCTAATTCGTATCACATTATCTGTAACAATTTTGTTTATTTTTCTTTCTAAAATCGAACAATACTTTGAGCATTCTGCATTAAATTGCCCCAAACGCAAAAAAATCAGCGTTTGGGGTTGATTTTTTGAAACAACGGTGTTATAATAATTACAAATTTGTAAATAACTGTTACCGAGTTTGTAATTTTCTCGGTTAAAAAGTTACTAAATGATACTTGTTATCAATAACCGGAGGTTTTAAAAATGCAGAGAATAAAAAAACTTACTGCAATTATTCTGAGTATTCTTACGCTTTCAAGCGTATGCGTATTCGGGGGTGCCTTTTCGGCAGGTGCAAGCGGCACCGGCGCAGGACTTGCCGAATGGGCACTCAACGCATATTATGAAGGCTGGTCTTATGTTTACGGCGGCTCAACTCCCGGTGCTGTTGACTGTTCGGGTCTTATCTATTCCTACTGCGGCGGCGAGCGCTGCGGCGACCCACAGCTTAATACGGCAACGGCAAGAGGCTCTGTAAGCAGTGGTATTCCTAACGTTCACGGCCTTGGTCTTTGGCGTCCCGGTCACGTCGGCGTTTATGTAGGCGACGGTATGGAGGTTGACGCAAGAGGTGACGCATACGATATGTGCTACGAAAGCGTTTACGGTGCGTACAATGGCTGGACATACTGGTTCAAGCTTGCGGCTGTAAGCTATCCCACAAACGGCTGGGAAAAGTTCAGCGGCGACTACTACTATTATGAAAACGGCGAGTACATCACAAATACTTCAAGAACAATTGACGGTACTACATACTACTTTGACTCAAAGGGACGTTCAAGCAAGACTCCCTCTGACACATCAAGCAGCACGTCATCAAACAGTTCATCAAATAATTCATCAAGCAATTCTTCATCACAGAGCAAGCCCACTTCGTGGAGAAACGGCTCAACCGGTGAAGAGGTAAAGAAGATTCAGAACCGTCTTACAGAGCTTGGCTACTACACAGGCGCTGTTGACGGCAACTTTGGCGACGCAACGGAAAAGGCTTACAGAGCATTTCAGGAAGCGGCAGGACTTACCGTTGACGGTATAGCAGGCTCTGACCGTGACGTGCTCTATTCGGACGACGCTCCTTACGCTCCAAAGGTTGAAGAAACAACTGCTCCCGCAGAGGAGGAGAAGGAAGAGGAAAAGAAGTCCGAAGAGGAAACAAAGTCAAACGAGTATAAGAGCGGTGACGAAAGCGACGATGTTAAGGCAATACAGGGAAAGCTTGCACAGCTTAAATACTTCGACATCGACCCCACAGGCTATTACGGAGATTATACTGTTCAGACGGTAATGAATTTCCAGCTTGCAAACGGAATTGAAGCAACAGGCGTTGTTGACGAAGAAACCTACAAATTGCTTTTCAGCGAGGATGCTGTTGTGAACCCCAACGCCACAGAAAATAACGCAGACGAACAGTCGGCAACGGTTGCAGTTGAATCGGGTCCCGTACAGATGCCGCTTACAACAAGCCCCTCGGAGCTGATTATCACAAATGAGCAGAATCAGACCTACACTGACACTGCAACCGATGTTGTTAAAAAGACAAACAAGGTTACAAAGAAGGCCCTTTCCAATGCGTCGGCAGTAATTCCTTCCGCCGCAACGGCTCAGGTTAAGAGAACAGCAAATATCTGGCTCTGGTTTGTTCTTGTAGCTGTTATCTTCGGCGCACTCGCCGCAGTATTTATGCTCCGTGACAGAAAGTCAAACAGATACACAAGATATTGCGCAAAGAAGAAAAAACACGCAAACTTTAAATCCGAGGTAAACACTCGCTGGTAACCGAGTACCTCGTATGTAAAATGAGAATAAAGGTCGGGCAACCGTTTTTTGCGGTTAAGCCCGACCTTTTTGTTGGATTCTAAACAAATTCAAGTTTCAGCTTTTTGCCCATTCCCTCGGCAATTCTTTCAATTGTTTTCAAAGACGGATTTGCACAGCCGTTTTCAATTTTACTGATGTCGCCCTGCGCAATTCCTGTCGCTTCCGAAAGCTGTTTTTGAGTCATATTCATTTCTTTTCTTGAATCAAGTATTGCATTGATAAGCTGATATTCAGGCTCTAAAGCATCATATTCTGCTTTGAACTTTTCATCTTTCAATCTTTCGTTCAAAGTCTCTCTGTAATTTTTAGACATAATCAATTCTCCTCTCTGTTCAGGTAATCGTTTCTGTATTTCTTGGCTAACTCAATCTCTGATTTCGGAGTTTTCTGCGTTTTCTTGACAAAACCGTTTGTAAGAATAATTTTTTGTCCGATAACAAAGAAATAAAAAATTCTTGTAATATCATTGCTGACTTTGCTTCGCAATTCAAAAATTCCGTCCTCAATATGTTTTGAAAAAGGTTCCCGAAGTTCATTTCCTCTGCATTCTAATAATTCAAGATTCTTGAATATTTTAGCCTGCATTTTATTATTTTGCTCCAAAATAAAATCCTCAACAGGACAATTTCCGTTCTCTAATTCATAATATTCAACACTAAAACTCATATATACACCACCAAATGCTGTATTTATATTATATAGGATATATCCTATATTGTCAAGATAAATTATTCCCGATGTGAAATTGTCTTTAAAATTGATATGTTAATTTATAAAACGGTCAACTGATTTTTCAAAAAATTATATTTTCTGTAACAAAAACGGGGAAACGGGATTATATTAATGTCAACGAACAATTCTGAAACGGAGGTGAGAACAATGACAATGGACGAGGTGTACAGAACCTGCTACAAAACCGTTTACGGCTATCTGTTCACCCTTTGCAAGGACAAATCGCTGTCCGAGGAGCTGACAGCAGAAACTTTTTTCAAGGCAGTACAAAGCTACAAAAATTTTGACGGAAATTGCAAGGTGACTACGTGGCTTTGTCAGATTGCCAAAAACGAGTATTTCAAGTACCTTAAAAAGCAAAAGCGAATTGACGATACATCAGAAATTACTGACTACGCCGACTGCAAAAATCTTGAGGAGTCCTTTACCGACAGGGAAACTGCAATGCGGATACATAAGAACCTTCATTGTCTTAAAGAGCCGTACAAGGAAGTTTTTTCACTTCGAGTGTTCGCAGAGCTGTCCTTTGCGGAAATCGGCATTGTTCTCGGTAAAACGGAAAACTGGGCAAGAGTGACATATTACAGGGCAAAAATCAAATTGCTTAAGGAATTGGAGGACGAAGATGAATAAGGATTGCAATATTGTAAGAGATTTACTGCCGCTTTACGCAGATAATCAGGCAAGCGAGGAAAGCGCAGATTTTATAACAGAGCATTGTTTTGAGTGTGACGAATGCAGAAAGCTCCTTGACCTTGCGCTCTATCCCGTTGAGTCGGAGGTTGACGACACAGACGAGGCGGCAAAAATGCTTATGGAGTCGATTGCGCAGTGCAGAGGAAAGAAGAAACAGAAGAAAAGAAAGGTAACAAAAAAGGCAGTCGTTATCGGCATAACAACTGCAATTCTTTTGATAATATTATGCTTTGGCTTTGTTTTCAGAGGAAATGCGTGGTTTACGACTGTCAATCTTGCGCAGGCGGAGAATTATGACACGCTTGAAGAGTGGTCGCTGAAAAGCGTTGTTTTTGACCACGCCGCAAAGGACGAGATTGAACAAGCCGCCGCTGAGGTAAGACGCTTTTTTGAAAGCAAATTTGCAGGCGCAATACTTCTCAATCTGACATACAGCGAGGAGTATTCCAATGAAAACAGGATTGTGTTTGAAAGCCGTTGCTTTTTTCTGTTTGATACGGACGGAATTATTCCGCCTTTCTCGGAGTTTGATTATCTGAATTTCACGCTCGAAAAGAACGCCGCATATG